>JAQSXM010000236.1 GCA_029256645.1 Sporomusa sp.
CGGCGTAAATCAGGGCAAACTTGCTAACATCAAATGGTTTCGACAGGATGTCACTTGACATGTCAGCACTGAGCGGTACGACCCCGGTGTCAGGGAAATTCTGCCACGCTGTGCCAAAGATGGTATTGTTGGAGGTAATGTGCAGGTAGGCTGTATCAGCATCATATTGCAGTTTATCAACGGCCGGTATACTGCGGTAATTCCCCGCTTTGGCTGAAGCAGCAACAAATACCTCGCCCAGCCTTTCCGCTTCAGCGTAGGCTTTCTCGGACCAGACCCCAGTCATAACATAACCCGCTTTTGTGCCTGCCGGCAAGAAGTTTAGCGGCACCATTGCAAACTGGAGGCTGGCACCACCCTGGAGAAATAGCACCTCATAGCCGGCCGGGATCGCCAGTAGTTCTTTTAATAGCTCAATTGCCCGGTTATGTACTGCCTCATACTCTTTGCTGCGGTGACTCAGTTCCATCACCGACATGCCTGTACCATTAAAATCAAGTAGTTCTGCCTGCGCTTTCTGCAGTGCTGTAAGCGGCAGCGCAGCTGGTCCGGCATTAAAGTTATATACTCTTTTACTCTTCATTTCCATAAAATCACCTCATAAAAAGCTCGCCCCTACATGGTACTATTATGTATGAGGCGAGACAAATATCTACAGCGCCCCGCTAAACCATAAACAATCTCAAAATACACAAAAAACCCTCATCCCACTATAGGGACGAGAGCTATTTCCCGCGTTGCCACCCATGTTGCCTTCCGGCCAACTTTTGCCGCTATACCGGGCGGACCCCGTCAGATTCATCATCAGCCACTTCCAGGCGGAATCAATTGTTACTCACGCCAGCTCACACCAACTGCCAGCTCTCTGAAGATTGTAACCAATTAACTTCCTGTTCATCATGTTAAGCTAATTAACTTGTTTTTGATTATACATTATACGCCATCCGCAGTCAAGTGTGCTCAGGCAAAAAACTTTCAAAAAGGTTCCGGCTGTTTTTTAGCCATACGCCGGACACGAGCGTCAAGGGCAGCAACCAGCGCATTACGGGTATTGCTTAGTTGTCCGGCTTGAATTCGTTCCAGCAGATTCTGCTGAAAGCTGCCAACACCAGGACCACCGCCAATTTTGGCAGCAATCTCCTGGCCACACAGTCTAAGCTGTTCCGGGAAAAATGGTACTTCCTGCATAAGATTACTGGTGATTTCCTTTACAGTTTCCAGCCCGGCCAGTTTAGGTTGAGTGTGACCGGCCAACCGGTCGGCCTGATGTAAGATAAATAGCTGCGTCAAAGCAGCAGTGAATTGACTGCTGCTTTTAAAATCACCAGCCAGACGTTTGAGCCATCTTAATACAGCTTTACGCTCTGCTTCCGGGAAAACCAGGTGCTGGCGAATGAGCCACCCCACCCGTTCAAAGACCCGGCGTTCTACCCGTAATCTTGCCAGGATAGCTATAGCTGTCTGTGACCCAGCCTTATCGTGGCCGGGATCAGACGGCTGGCCCTCTCGATTCACAGTCCTTATTCCCGGCCAGCCTTTCGCAACATCATGCAACAGCGCACCCCAGCGCAGGCTGGGCTCCGGCGCTATCAATTCAACAGTGGCAAGCGTATGACGCCAAGCATCGTACCGATGATATTTCGGGTTTTGTGGTAATTCATTTAGGTGCTCAAGCTCCGGTAGAATCGGTATACTATATGTCCGCCCCTGTTCTTTGGCCTGGCAGGCAGCTCCCAGCAACCCGGTTTTACGCAGTACCTCAAGACCCAGTGAGGCAAAGTCAGCCAGCAGTGTTTTTTCGATTTCGCTCCGCACCCGCTCCACTGACAACCCATTTACCCGGCCCAGATTGGCTGAAATTGCAGCCATTGTACCACTTTCGATGGTAAAACCAAAACGGGCGGCAAAGCGGGCGGCCCGAAACATCCGCAGACCATCCTCGGCAAACCGGTTATGGGGATTACCCACTGTGCGAATCAGCTTGGCTGCCAGATCTTGCTGTCCCCCAAACAGATCGACAATCCTGCCATCAGTCCCCATAGCCATTGCATTGATCGTAAAGTCGCGCCTGGCCAGATCTTCGGCCAGGTTCACCCCAAATTCAACAGCTTCCGGCCGGTGACTGTCAGCGCCATAGCGTTCGCAACGAAATGTCGCTACCTCATAGTTACGCTCATTAGCTACAATAATAACCACCCCAAAAGCAGCCCCCACAGTGATAGCCCGCCAGCCTTGGCGTACTGAAATAGCAATGATCTCAGCCGGAATTGCACTTGTAGTCAAATCAATATCAACAGGCTCTATACCGCGAACAATATCCCGCACTGCACCGCCCACTATATATACTTCATACCCCGCAGCGGCAAGCACCTTCATGATTTCTCCGGCTGTTTCCATAACGTCGACTCCTTTAACTGCTGACACGCCGACCAGTCAATTCAACAAATACATCCTCCAGATTGGTATGGCGCAGTGTTGTATTTGTTGCCAATGTCCCAGCAAATGCCGCAGCTTCACTCCGGCTGGTAAAGAAACGATACTGCGTACCTTCGCTCTCAGTCCACTCCACTACGTAGTTGCCTAAACGCTCACAGAGCGCCCTTGGACTGTTGAGTGCAATTAATTGACCTTTTTCCATGATGGCAACACGCTGACAGAGATTCTCAGCCTCTTCAATATAGTGGGTAGTCAGGAGAACTGTCAATCCATCAGAATTCATCCGGCGAATAAGATCCCACAGCCGGCGTCTTACCTGAGGGTCAAGCCCAACGGTGGGTTCATCCAAAAACAACACCTGCGGCCTGTGCAGGAGTGCCCGGGCGATCATCAACCGCCGTTTCATACCCCCTGAGAAAGTATTCACCATATCATTACCGCGTTCTGTAAGCTCGACATAATCCAGCAATTCTTTGATCCGCTGTTCCCTTAGGGCGTTGGGCATATGGTGCAGGCGCCCATGTAAATCAAGGTTCTCCCTGGCAGTCAAGTCAATGTCAAGATTTAAATGCTGCGGTACAACGCCAATAACTGATTTGACTGCCAGCTCATCTAGCGGCAGCCGCCAACCGTTAATACTAATATCGCCGGCTGTTGGCCGGGTAAGCATGGTCAGAATTCGTATTGTTGTAGTTTTTCCGGCGCCGTTAGGACCAAGCAAACCGAAGGTTTCCCCCTGCGCAATCTTTAGATTCAGGTTATTTACGGCTATACGTTCACCGAATTTTTTTATTAAACCATTAATGTAAATCATCAAATAACCTCGCAAAAATTATATTGCTGATATTTTCAACAGCAGCTGCATTAACTCCTGCCTGCTATAAATTCCCCTTCAGGACCAAAGTCCTATATAGTCAAATTAGTACCAATGTTATGATAAAATTGTATAAGAATTTTTAGGAGGTAAATCCGGGTGTGACTCAACTAGACTCTAACCTTGACGAATTTCAACAGATATTTAATTCTGCTGCTGACGGCATGTGTGTTATTGCCCGTGATTTCACTGTACTCAGAGTGAATGATGCCTTTACTGCAATGACCGGTTTCACCCGGGAACAAGCGATTGGTAAAAAATGCTATATGATAACACCTGATCCGTGTTGCCAAACCCCATCTTGCCCTATGCTTCAAATCGCAGAATCGCTACAAGGTCTTGAGCGTGATGTTACTTTAAAAAACTGTGCCGGAGACGAAATAGATTGTATACTAACAGCCACACCGTTACTAAACCCAGCACGTAAACTTACCGGCATTCTCACATGCATAAAAGATATTACTGGACGAAAACGCTTTGAACGAGAGCTTATTACCGTTAATCAGAAGCTGGAGAAAAAGGTTACCGACCGCACGCACGCGCTCAAAGAACAGGAAGATCAACTTGTCAAACTGCTGTATACCGACACGCTGACCAGTCTCCCTAATCGCTTACGCTTGCTACGGGATGTTGCCAAATCCAAAGTGCCTGTTGTGGCTCTTGTTAATATTGACGACTTTGAACAAATAAACAATTTTTACGGATATGCTGAAGGCGATTTCATTCTCGTTAGCCTGGCACGCCTGCTATTGGACATTCTACCCAATCCAGCCTATACACTTTATAAAATGCATGCTGATGAATACGCAATCTTTCTTGATGCTCAAACCGCTGCTAATCTGCCTATGATTTTAGATGACTTTGAACAACTGGCAAAACATATTGCCACAACAATCCTTGCCACCCGGTTTTCAAGCAATCATCAGGAGGTCTTGTTACGAGTAACTACCGGTATCGCCTTTGCGGCCAGTGTTGATCCAAAAAGTCTGGTTATCAAGGCTGATATCGCTTTGCGTGAGGCCCGTGCAGCGCGCAAACCTTATCTCTTTTTTAGAGAGGCAGATGGCATAGACGCCCGCTACCAAAATAATATTAAATGGGCGAAATTACTGCAGGAAGCCATTAAATATGACCGCATTATCCCGTATTTTCAGCCAATATATGATCATCGGAATCCTAATAATCGTCATTACGAAGTGCTGGCCCGGCTGGCCGATAATCGCGGAACCATTATCTCCCCTTATCAGTTTATCGATCTTGCCAAAGCCACCAGACAGTATCCGGCTATTACCAAAGCCATTATTCAGAAATCTTTTTCACTATTTAAAGACCTGCCTAACGAAATATCCATCAACCTCGACGTAGAAGATATGCTCGACCTTCAGACAACCACGATGATTCAAGAACAACTGGAAAAATACAATATGAACCACAAAGTGGCTTTTGAAGTGTTGGAAAACCACAGTCTGGAGAATCATACCGCTGCCGTTCAATTTTTAAAAACGTTAAAAAAGGCCGGCTGCAAATTAGCTGTTGATGATTTTGGTTCAGGCTATTCTAACTTCGCCTATGTTCTGTCGCTTGACTTTGATTATCTAAAAATTGACGCCTCTCTAATTAGAAATATTGATCAGGATGCCAATTCACAATCTATTGTCAAAAGCATTGTTGCTTTTGCCCAGGATATGGGTATTAAGACAGTTGCTGAGTTTGTCCACTCTGAGTCCGTATTTACAACTGTCCAGCAGTATAATATTGATTTTTCTCAGGGTTATTATATTGCCAAACCAAGTCCATGGCTGCTTAATGACAAATAGCAGGTTAACTGAACATGTATTTCAATATTATCCAATAATTATGCAACTAATTTATAAAATAAAAAAGGCCTCCGTTTTAGGAAGCCCAATTTATCTTCCAGTTAATTATATCGGGTAGCACGGACGCGGATAACACCGGCGCCACGGGTAACAACCTTGGCGTGGATAACAGTGACGGCGCGGACGGCAGCCATAATCCCGCGGGTAGCAATTGCGCCGTGGGAAACACCCAAAGCCAAATCCTAAACCCAAACCAAGTATAAAGGGTAGCAACTGTCTATCGTTTCTTATCTTAGCTTCGTCTTCCCACTCATCTTCATCATCGTCCCATTCCTCAATATCGGGTTCTTCCCAATAAGGATGTTTGTTATTAGGCACCTACAACTCCTCCTTTAACCTCTCACTCCTCGAACTAAATTCGCCCCCTTGCTTCATTAGGGTATCGCTCCGAAGTCAAAGCTCACTTACACTACATAATATGCAGATTAATTTTTTTGGTTACTGGTAAACCATTCCCACAGTAATCAATGTCAGATAATTATTGGCAGCATGGAGGATGATCGGTGTCCATAAAGACTGAGTCCGGTAATATAAATAGCCAAATAGCCCGCTTAGTATTCCGACATATGTTGCATTACCAAGTATATTCCAGCCTACAATTCCGCTTGTAGACCAAACCGGGATATGAAGGGCTATAAACATAAGACTAACAAGAAAATTCGCCCTGAAGAAACTTGTTTTCTCTGCGAACTTATTTAGCAAAAACCCCCTGAATGCTGTGATTACCGGGTTTAGCCAATAGCCTGCCGGCCAGGCAAACCATAGCTTGCCCTGGCCCATAAGCACCGCCTTAGTTAAACTGATACTTATAAATACCAGGCCTAATCCCAGCCCCCAACTTATACCGCACAGCCATCTGTCCACTCTGAGCCGGAGATAGTCTGGTATACGCTTACGGTCTACATAATGAATGTAAAGCAGCATCGGCAAAATAGTGCCGATGATAAAGCTCCCGGTAATGGTGTTTTGGACATTTATCCAAACAATTAAAAATACCCAAACATATAGGACGATACATTCCATACCAATTTTTCGCAAAATTATACCCCGCAATGATAGTCTCCGGGCCTATTATTTGCGGGACTTGTATTTTTTAACCATAAAAAGGCCAATAGGCACTAACTGGTGCCTATTGGCCTCTTTCTCTGCTCTCTGCTACACCTTAAACCGCACAACCATGTCTTTTAATTCAGCAGCCATACTTGTTAACTCTTCAGCACTGGCAGCCACGGTCTCAACAGCTTCGGCTGTTTGCCCGGCGGCATTGGCTACATCTTTGCTTAAACCGGCAGTCTCCTGTAAGCCCTGAGTTAGACTGTCAATCAATACTACAATCTGGTTAGAAGTAGCCACTTCATCATCTGCCACCTGCATAATCTGATTAATATCGGTAACCGTTT
>JAQSXM010000237.1 GCA_029256645.1 Sporomusa sp.
CCGGGAATATGAACTGTTCCTACCAACCCCGTAGTGGGGGTTATTGTAATGACTTCTCCCATAATCATCCCTCTTTGCCGATATATTTCTTTAAGTTCTTATAATGAACGCCCAAGAGCTGTGGTTAACGTATCCAGTTCAGACATAAGCTGGGCAAAGTTGCCTGGAGTCAACGATTGCGGTCCATCAGACAATGCCTCTTCCGGACAAGGATGTACCTCGATTAGAAGACCATCCGCGCCGGCGGCAACCGAAGCCTTCGCCATCGGGTTTACCCAGCGCCAGTTGCCTGTGCCGTGGCTAGGATCGACAATAACAGGTAAATGGCTTAGATGCTTTATTACCGGAACCGCTGTCAAATCCAAGGTGTTGCGTGTATAAGTTTCATAGGTGCGGATGCCTCGTTCACACAGTACAACCTGATTATTACCACCTGACATTATATACTCAGCAGCCATCAGCCATTCTTCAATAGTAGCCGCCAGACCGCGTTTAAGTAAAACAGGCTTTTGAGCTGCGGCTACTTCCTTTAACAGCACGAAATTTTGCATATTACGGGTACCTATTTGCAGCATATCAACATGCTCCGCTATCAACTCTACTTTGCGCGGGTCAGTTACTTCAGAGACTATTGGCAGCCCTACTTCACGGCCAACAGCCTTGATAATTTCCAGTCCCTCCTTTTCCAGCCCTTGAAAGCTATAGGGGGAAGAGCGTGGTTTATAAGCCCCGCCCCTAAGCATAACTGCCCCGGCCGCTTTAACACTAACCCCCGTCTGGTAAAGCTGGTTATAACTCTCAATGGCACATGGACCGGCAATAACTGGAATGATACTATCGCCAAAACAGGCATTACCTACTGTGACAACAGTATTTTTTTTCTGATACTCCCGGCTGGCTAATTTATAGGGTGTTTCGACAATAACAACCCTATCCACACCAGGCATTCTTTCATATAGTTCTGGCTGGCAGGCTGATAAGTCGCCATTCGCCGTAATAATGGTTTTATCTGAACTAGTTATCGCGTGACCATCAAGTCCAAGTTGACAGAGTTTGTCCAGTACCCGGTTAATTTGATCAATAGTGGGCGCGTTCATCATTATAATCATAGCAGGCCTCCACGAATATCCAAAAATGTATTATTTATAATTCCCTGCCCAAAGAATTTTTCCTCTAATATTAGCGTTTTGATGCTAACTTTTTGTAAATATTTCAAACTTGATTCCCAATAACAGCTCAACGCTTAAAAACAACCTTGCCTACTACAATCATATTACTCTTACTTTCAAGCATAATCCCGTCGACAGGGTTTATCATATCGCCATGATGGGTATCGATGATGAATTGGGCAGGATTTTTTACATTGACAGCATCAATCTCAATATAATCGCCGTCATAGACTGTCAGCGCAACATTTCCTTTGCTAAAATCTCCCCCTGTTTCACCATTTACTGTAACAATCGCGGCATTACTTGCTGGTGGGTTAATCATCCGGATAGTTATACTTTGACTGGGTCTAAGGGTGCGAATTGACCTTGTTACAACTTTGTTCACGGCGTTCATTTCCTTATTTGGATTAGGCCAGGGGACATCGGACGCATACATGGTCGCTGGCGATGTTATTTGATCCCCTTCCAGCTTGTCAACCAGCGAAAGATACTTACGGGCATCGCTGCTTAGGAGGAGCGTCTGAACGGCCAAAAGCAGAACAACGGCAACTGTCGCCAGTCGTATCAGCAGTCGATCAACAGTAAAGAATTGTTTGCGGCGGAACTTATGCTTCCTATCTTCCATATCACACCCTCCCTATGCGTAGTTATGATTAGTCCTGAGCAGCATATTTACCGGCTACATAGCCGGAGGAAAAAGCTGCCTGAAGATTAAAACCGCCAGTATAACCATCAATATCAATAACCTCACCGGCAAAAAACAGACCTGTTACCAGTTTTGATTCCATCGTGCGTGAGTTAAGCTCTTTTGTGCTTACCCCGCCAGCTGTTACTATTGCTTCAGCAACCGGTCTGGTTTGTGATATTGTAAAAGTAAGATGTTGTAGTACATCAAGTAGACGAAGGCGCTCTTCTTTGGTAATTTGATGTACAAATTTATCAGGATCAATAATAGCCAGGTCAATTACTACCGGTATTATCTTGGCTGGCAGTAGCTCATTAAGGGAGTTTTTCAACTGTTTCCTGGCGAATTTAGTAAAGTCCCGTTGCAAACGCTTGTCCAGGGTTTCGCTAGACAGCGCCGGTTTGAGGTTAATCTCAATGGTCACCTCCTGATTGGGAGTCGCTGCAAATAGCTCGGAAACTTTTTTGCTTAATGACAGAATAATGGGGCCTGATAAACCATAATGCGTAAACAGCATTTCACCAAATTCCTCAGCAGCCTTTTTTCCGCCGCCCATAACTGTCGCCGTTACGTTTTTCAGTGACAGGCCTTGTAGCTCACCTATCCACTCTTCTTCAACCTCAACTGGCACCAGCGAGGGTTTAAGCGGCACTATGGTATGTCCTGCTGCCTGCGCCAGGCGGTAGCCGTCACCAGAAGACCCTGTACCTGGATAAGAGGCTCCACCTGTTGCGATAATGACAGCATCGGCGTGATATTCTCTAGCGATTGTTGCTGCACCAGTAATAATGCCATTTTCAAAGAGTAGCTTTTTCACAGTTTGTCCTGTTTTTACATCAACATGTAATCGGGATAATTCCTTGGCAAATGTTCTAATTACATCTTTGGCCTGATCGCTGACTGGAAAAACGCGACCACCGCGCTCTACTTTGGTTGGCAAACCAGCATGCTCTAAGAAATCAACAATGTCTTGATTGGTGAATGCATTGAACGCACTATATAGAAATGCACCATTCCCAGGCATATTCTTTACCAGTTCGTGAAGGTCACAGCTGTTGGTGATATTACAGCGACCTTTACCGGTTATCAGTATTTTTCGGCCAATATCTTTCATTTTCTCTAATACCGTCACTGCGGCTCCGTGCTGGGCAGCGCTGATAGCGGCTAATATCCCGGCCGCACCACCACCGATAATGAGAACCTTCTTCATGTGGGTCACACTCACTTTCAAGTAGCTGTTGTAGTAAAAAAAACCCTTATTTATCTTTGAAATAAGGGTAAAAAACTTATCCGTTTTTTTTCTTACCAAGCCGTTTGAGTTCTTCAACCTCACTGGCAAGCAGTTGGCGGTACTGCCCGCGGTGAAGCCCCTCTAATGTTAAGAAGGCATATTGAATTCGTTTTAAATTTTTGACAGGGTAGCCAATCGTTTCGCACATGCGGCGAATCTGCCTGTTTTTTCCTTCGTAAATGACAATCTCTAATGTTGTTAATTGTTTTTCGCGGTCAATGTCCACAATATTAATTTTTGCCGGAGCGGTAACACCATCTTCCAGTTTAATACCAACCCGCAGCTTATCAAGTTTTTCTTCAGGCGGGAATCCCTCAACCTTAGCCAAATAAGTTTTGGCAATCTCATGACTAGGATGGGTTAAGGCGTGAGTCACATCACCGTCATTAGTCATAATCAATAATCCCTCAGTATTATAATCCAGTCTGCCAACAGGGTAAATTCGCTCGGGAATTTTGGCAACAATATCAGCTACTGTTTTGCGGCCCCGGGGATCTTCTAGTGTTGTTACTACCCCCTTGGGTTTATTAAGTAAAATGTAAACATACTTTTCAGCTTTTAGCGGTTTGCCATCAACAGCGACCCGGTCTTTCCGAGGCTCAATCTTAGTTCCAAGCTCGGTTACTACTTTACCATTGACAGTAACCCGCCCGGCTGTAATAAGTTCCTCAGCATCCCGCCGCGAAGCAATTCCAGCTTGAGCAATAACTTTCTGCAAACGTTCCAAAATTTGATTCCTACTTTCCTTACTATATTAGTCTTGGATAAATTGACCAAAATCAGTCTGCACCTTACAGGTGCGTACTCGGCTATTATTCTTGGTTAGCCGTTCACAACTGCCGCAAATACCTTCACCACAACACATTGTAGTGTTGTTGGTAGCAGCCATGGGTAAATTTACTCCGGAGGCTTGCATAGCGGCAATAATGCCGTAATGCTGGTCGTCAGGACCGGCACTCACGATTAGATCAGGCAGTCCATCCTTGTCAGCTAAGATTTCGGCTAGGGCATGCATACCAAACTGACGCATAGATGCTACTTCCTGTACCTGTACGCCAAGTGCGGCTAGTTCTTCGGCAATAAATACTTTGCCTATCTTACCTGGCGCTAAGATAGCCTTAACACTATTGCCCTTTTTAAGCAGCTTGTGAGTGATCGGTACAGCAGGCGGCTGACCCATACCCCCAGCTATCAATACTATTTTACCATTATCTACATTGTCAATCCAGGGCTGACCAAAAATACCGTTATAATATGGACCGCGTACCAGCACTTGTTTGTTGTCATCAGCAAGTAACCGCGAAGACTTGGGTCCGAGGGTTTCGATAACTACCTGTAGTTTATTCTCGGAAACCTTCATGACACCTACTGGAAAGTGATAAAAATGCTGGTCAGACGGCCGGCGCATAAAAATAAAAGCACCGCATTTGTCAAGTGACTGGGCAAGCTCAGGGAGCACTCCAAACTCTAATAAGTATGTATGTTCAGCAATTTTTTGTTTGATGATAAATTCTGTGTCAGACTCTAACCGAACAGGTCTGTCAGCATCGCTGCCCCAGCTTTGTTTTTTCTGCTGCCACTGCTTTTCATATAGTATGCACACTCCGCTCCAGTTGCAATCACATACTGGTTCACCTTTTAGATGACTACAAAACGTACAATGGTTGGTCTGTGAGAGCAGGCATGGGCAGTAGGGTGAGTTGATGTCAATGCATTTTATGGATAGTTTGTTCCACATGTTCACCCCTCCTTATACCAGGCAGGTATTATAAATATCTGATAAATTGGCTTTAGTTACGCGATCATTAATTTCTCCTCGCTGAGCTGAGTACAATCCCAACTTTTTCATGCGTTCAAAATAGACAGAGCCGGAAAAAGTATACCTGAGTCTGATTCCTTCTTCAGTAGCCATTTGTTCATGAATAAAAGTAATGAAATCACCGGAAGCCAGCTCAGCGGGTAATTCCAGATACTGCATATCCAGACAGCAGCGTACGGAATAGTGGACACATTGACATGCAAGTAGGTTTATTTTAATTAATATTACTTCAATTATTATCCATATACGTCCAATCAAATTCTTATGCACGATTATGAAAGCGTTAAAGCCCTGGCATATCGCCAGGGCTTCTCTTACGCACGTTTCCGTTTTAAATTCTTCTTTCGCTTTAATAGCTAAAATGCTTGGCTATGAAGTCTTTACCTTATTGATAGATCAGTCATAGAAATGAGGTTCATTATATCTAAATTGTTCTTGAGTCAATCTTCACTTTGATTTAGCAGTACTAAAGTCTCTAATACTATTTTTTCATTTTGCAACTCTTGGAGCCAATCTACTCCTTCTTTCTTTCTAACGTGCTCGCAATCCTTTGCAACGCCTTATTTATTCCAGCAAGCTGCATAAGGAAGTAAATAACTACAATTGCATACAAAATCATAAATACCATTCCAAACGGAAAAAAGCCGCCACCGTAATCCATCATAACTCATCACTCCTTTACTCAGATAGGATAAACAAGAATTACGGGTTTATACTATGAGTAAATAAAGGCCGTACCCCGAAGGATACAGTGGGCGAGATGCCTGCCGGTACAGCCGAAACTCCTCCAGGGAGTCGCGGGAAGCACGGAGCACTCACTTGGAAATAGTATAACCATTCATATTTACAACGAATAATATTGTCGTGTTCAAATTTGACATTAAGGAGCTTTTAGATTGACACAAGATA
>JAQSXM010000238.1 GCA_029256645.1 Sporomusa sp.
CACAGCATGGTATATTGATGGATTTTATTCATGGCGGCAATAAAATCCGGATTGGACAGTGCATAGCCAATCCGCCAGCCGGTCATAGCGTAGGCTTTGGAAAAGCCATTTAAAAGAATGGTGCGGTCGCGCATTTCCGGTAAACTGGCAAAACAGGTATGGGTTCCATCATAAGTGAGGTCAGCATATATTTCATCAGAGATAACAATCAGATCATGTTTTTGGGCAAACCGGGCAATAGCCTCCAGGTCTTTTTTCGGCATAATGGCACCTGTCGGGTTGTTGGGATAGCCGATTAACAGCGCCTTGGTCCGCGGGGTTATCAGTTTTTCCAATTGCGCTACCGTGACGCGGAACTCATGCTCGATGGTTGTTGGCACCGGTACCGGCACACCGCCTGCCAGCATAACGCAGGCTTTATATGATACATAACAGGGCTCGGGGATGAGCACCTCGTCCCTGGGGCTGAGCAGGGCCCGTATGGCCAAATCAAGTGCTTCGCTGACACCAACTGTGACTAAGACCTCTGTGCGGGGGTCATAGGCTACGTTATAATTGGTGTAAATAGTGCGGGCAATCTCTTCTCTGAGCTCTAAAAGGCCATAATTTGAGGTGTAGGTTGTATAGCCTTTATGCAGGCCGTGAACACAGCTTTCCCGGATATGCCAGGGGGTGATAAAATCGGGTTCACCAACACCGAGTGAGATAACCCCCTTCATTTCTGCAGCAATATCGAAGAAGCGTCTGATCCCTGAGGGGGGGACTGCTTTAACAGCAGGTGATATGCGTTCAGCCCAGCTCATGGGGATACCACCAGCCGGTGATCGTCTTCGCGGTCTTCAATGATAACACCGGCGTATTTGTACCGTTTTAACATAAAATGGGTTGTTGTGCTAATCACGCCATCAATTGTTGATAGCTTTGTGGCAACAAACTGGGAGACCTCTTTGAGCGTGTGGCCTTCCACCATGACGCTCAAGTCATAAGCGCCTGACATCAGGTATAGGCTGACAACCTCGGGAAAGCGGCAGATGCGTTCAGCAATCGCGTCAAAGCCCACTTCCCGCTGCGGTGTAATTCTAACGTCAATAACAGCGGTGACCCGGTCTTCACCCACCTGGTCCCAATTAATGATCGGCTGATATTTGACAATGACTTTCTCTGCTTCAAGGCGTTTAATGTGTGCATCTACCTCTTCTTTGGAGATGTGAAGCAGGGCAGCAAGCTGCTCACGGGGTTGGGTGCAATCTTTTTCTAATAATTCCAGTAGCTCTTTCATAAAGTTGAAATCCTCCCTAAATTATATCCGAGTAAAGAAGGTTGCAGGCGCAGGCAGGTGGTGTGTTCGCCTGAATATTTAACGCGTTGTATAAAAAATAAAAAATAAAAAATAAAAAATCCCGTCCTTAGAAAAAGGACGGGATTATAGTTCCCGCGGTACCACCTAGATTAGCCAACATGGGCTCGCTCTGTCCTGTTAACGCCAGGCAACGGTAGCACTTACTAAATTTCAGCCTACAGCTCAAGGGTGGCTTTCCCAAACCATCTTCCGCCGGTTTTCACCCTAGCCGGCTCTCTGAGGGGTAAGATTGTTTTGGTACTGTCCCTGTCATCACATTAATCATGTTAATTTGTAAATATAGTATCATAAAAAATAGTTCAAGGCAAGTCATAATAGTTAGTTTCTTTATCTTGTATGCAAGTTAAGACTCTTTTGAATAGGTAAATTGACTATAATTAGAATAGTATATTTGTTGGAAGTAAATTCCTGTATAATGTAATAGGGACGAGCAATACCTCGTCCCTAAAACTGAATAAGGAGGTGATTTTCATGCGCTTGAAAACGAAATGGTTTGAACTAACCGTTTCCTGCGGGTTTCTTTGGATGATTTACCAGATCATCCAGGAACTATGGAGATAACCTCCCTATTCCTGCAAACGCCCTTGTCAGCGAAGGGGCGTTTGTTATTCAGTCTATTTACAGTATAACCTATTTAGTATTTTTTCAAAAGAAAATTTTAAATTTCTTTGCTCATATCCCTGATTAACTTTCGTATCTCTATCTGCTTTGACAGTAATCCGTTTTGCAGCAAAAAGTCCTGGGTCTTTTCCAAATCTCTTATATCGTTGTCAGTGATCGCCGGATTAAAGTCATACCAGCTATACATTTGCCTGACATCTTCAACCGATAAGCCTGTCTCTTCTGCCGACATGCGGTATACATCGTCCGGATGTTCTTTCATATAGGCTAGGCTCTGCTGGTGTACCTTCATATACCGCTTAACAATCTCGGTGTTTTCCTGCAGGAATTTGCCTTCCACAGCAATTACAATGGTAGCATCCAGCAGGCCTTCACCGGTGGCGATAATGCGGCCGCCGGCTTCAATGGCTTTAGGAACAGCCGGACCAGCAACAAGTGCTGCCGCGACATCGCCGGACATCATGGCTGTAACACCTTGAGGGATGCCCATGTTGACGAATTTGACCGCATCGCCAGTCAGATGCTGCTGTTTAAGTGCGGCTAAAAGCAGTTGATGGAGTATCGTTCCTTTAGGACCGGCCACTGTTTTGTCTTTGAGGTCGGCTATTGTTATGATCGCCGGGTCTTTAGTCATAATGACAAAAGCCTTGGGGGCGCGGCTATACATCCCGATGATTTTAATGTCAAGGCCGTTTGCGGCCGCCAGTATGGCTGAGGTACCACCCAGGGCATTGCAGAAGTCCAGGGAGCCGGAGGCTAACGCTGCCGTCATTTTTGGTCCCTCGGTAATCTCGGGAAAGGCAACCTTGGTATTGTCTTTGGCGAATTCTTTCTCAAAGAGCTCAAGCTTTTTCTCGATAATCGAGGGTACATTGAGAGGCAGTTTAACATAGGAAATATTAATAGTTTCAAGTTTTTTTGCTGTCGCCGGGCTCGTTTGGCTTGTGCCGCAGCCTGTAATTGTCAACACGAAGAGGCATAAGAGAGCCAGGGCAATACCTTTTTTCATAGGTCACGCTCCTTTGATTAGTTGTTTTGCCAGTTAATCCAGCATGATGGCTTGCAGCACTTGCGTTCTGATATCGTAGAACTCCCTGGAGGCTGGGTTACGGGGATAAGCAAGGGCTACCGGGATACTCTCGCGAATGCGCCCGTTGCCCATGACAATTACCTGCTGGCCCAGCAGTACTGCCTCATCGACATCATGGGTAACAAACAGAATTGTTTTCCGGGAGAGTAAGAATATATTGATAAGCTCTTTCTGGAGACTGGCTCTGGTAAAAGCATCTAATGCCCCTAAGGGTTCATCCATTAATATGATGTCAGGGTTGTAGCAGAGAGCACGGCCCAGGGCTGTCCGTTGGGCCATACCGCCGGAGATTTGAGACGGATAAGCCTTGCTGAAATCTTCCAGATTCAGCATTTTTAAATAATGGGCTACTGTCTGTTGTACCTGATCACGTTCTTCTGCTTTTAGGAGGGCAAAGGCCATATTCTTTTCCACGGTTAGCCATGGCATCAGCCGCGGTTCTTGAAAGACCAGGCCAATTTTGGCATTCACCGGGTTAAAGACCATTGTGCCGGAACTTGCGGGCTCCAGGCCGGCAATAAGCCGGAGCAGGGTTGTTTTGCCGCAGCCGCTGCGCCCGACAATAGTGACAAACCTACCGGTCTCAACAGTAAGGTCGACATCAGCTACTGCCGGTACCTGCTTCGTCTCGAGGGTATAGGTTTTGCCAACACCATTCAGCGTTAACGCGATCATAAGTCTGCCGTCCTTTTTACCCAGGGCATGCCATACTGGGTTATCTTCAAAAACAGATAATCAATAATGTAGCCGATGGTGCCAATGGTAAGAATGCCAATAATGACAATATCTGAGCGGGAGATTTGTTCGGCGTCCAGGATCATATAGCCGATACCGGCTGATGCGGCAACAAGCTCGGCGCCGATAAGCGCCCGCCAACTGTAACCCAGCCCCAGGCGCATACCAATAATGATAAAGGGTAAGGTCGCAGGGAAAGTAATCCTGAGAAATTTTTCGCCGGCGCTCAAGCCAAAAGCATCGCCTACTTCCAGCAGTTTCTTGTCACAGTGACGAATGCCGTTTAGCGTATTTAAGAAGATCGGGAAAAAAGCGGCCAGGATAATTACGGCAAGCTTTGAGGCTTCGCCGATACCAAACCACAGAATCAACAGCGGGATACAGGCCAGAGGCGGGATATGGCGGACAAATTCGAGCGGTGGGTTAATGATCGGCGCAAACTGCCTGTTTATACCAAGCAGTACCGCTAGTGGGAACGCCAACAGCAAGGAAAAGCAAAAGCCGGAAATAACCCGGTAAAAACTGACTGAGAGGTGTTTCAGGAGTACACCTTTATCCAGCAGGGAGAGCCCTGTGGCCAATACTTGTTCCGGTGGCGGCAGGATATAGAAACTGACAAGCTTAAGTTTGGCGACTACCAACCAAAGCAAGAGTACAATAGTGGGAATAAGGAGACCCTTAATGAAAGTCATGGGTGCGGCTAGCTCCTTTTGGCGGTTAGTATAGCAGGATGCAGATCTACTGGTATAATATACCTTGGATAATTTCGACATAGTTACATATAAATTCCTGCAAATAAGCGGATTATCCTACAATAGATGACCTGATTTATTTATGTATTAGCAGGATTATACAGAAATTTACTAGAATAGAATCCATTTGGATAACGGATAATCGTATTTCGATTTAGGAAGGAGGCGGCAGTGTTGGGGCATGGCAATGTGGAAGGAGCCATACTGGTTTTGTTCTTTTTTGCTATTGCTGTAGCTATGCCGCTGTCCGGTTTTCTGTTTGGTAAACAAAATAGCAGTGTATTTTTTACGATTAGTTGGCTGGCTTTTTGTACTGGCGTCCAGCTATTCGCACAACTGGAAATAAGGCAGGTATTCATTGCCGTACCGCTCTTTTGGGACAATGTCACGCTGTTTACCACTTGCTTACTGCCGCCAGCGTTTTATCGTTTGTTGGAACAGTGTGTGTGCCATTATCGGCATATCTGGCTTGAGCGCTTTGTCAGGCTGCATGTTGTGTATGCAGTAGCCGCACTGTTAGGCCTATCGGCAAATATCGTTGCCGCTGGCGAGGTTGAATTTGTTTTTGCCGGTATAACAGCCGGCACTGGTTTAGCTGCCGGCTGTGTTGTTGTTTACAAGGCTGTTTACGGGAATTCTGCCGCAAGAACTATTGTCACAGGCCTTATAGTAGTTGCAGTTTTATTAGGTACCTCCCTGCTCCTTAAAGGCGGGGGCGTAGTTTGGCCGATGCTATACACGGTACATTGGGGCTTTGGCATTATGATACTGACATTTTTGCTGTTGTTGCGGCACCAGTTGTATGAGGAGAATGTAAGCAGCAGGCGGGTACTGGCAAGGACCTGGCGAACCTTAAGTGGTCCGGGGATTAGTGGCAAAGATTCTTTGGGCATTCAGGCCCCGGGGGCTGCATTGCCGGTAGAACCGCTACCGGCCGCCGGTTCACCCTGTCAGTCGTCAGGCGTGGCTGTTTCCCCTGACAAAATTGCCCGTTTTGCCCATGAAATAAACTCCCCATTGGGTACAGGAATAATGGCAGCCTCTTATCTCGGTCAGGAAGTAGAGAGTCTGACCCTGTTATTTAAACAAGGGGCTGTAAAAAAGTCCGATCTTGAAAAACATCTTAACCTGTACAGCGAATCAGCCGATAGTATACTTGCCAATCTGCAAACTGCCGCCGAGCTGGTTAGCGATTTCCGGAAGTCAATAACCGGATCAGAACTGCGGCAGGTCTTTAGTGTTAAAGCCCAGGCTAAACAGGTATTGCTGGCGTTAAGACCCCGGCTTACCCAGGCCGGTCATCAAATACAGCT
>JAQSXM010000239.1 GCA_029256645.1 Sporomusa sp.
CAATTACGCAATTGCCACCAAGATCATAAATCCTGGCGGCATTTTAGGAACGCGTTGGATGGGTCTTAATTTTGATGCGTACGGTGTTCATGGCACAAGTGCCCCCTGGCTAATTGGGAAAATGGTATCAAATGGCTGTATTCGAATGCATAATGCTCATGTTGAAGAGCTCTTTGCCTTAGTTAGTGTTGGCACTCCTATTTATATTAGGGATTAAATCTGTCAGCTGACGCATTACCCATTCGACCTTACCGCGCCGGGCGATCAAAAATTCTAGCAAAGCCTGACGTTCACCCGGGTCTGGCAACCACACCTCAGGAATAGTATCGATAAACTCCGAGAACCCAGTATCTGGAATGTTTTTAACCGCTTGAACATATTTAAAAAAATGCGTTGGTTTAAGATAGTATTTTAAAAGAACGCCATAAGATCGCCGGTGATTTAGGGTTATATTGTCAGTCATCTCTTTAAGCATTTCAATCGTCCATTTCCCACGACGAAACAGGTGAGAATTGTCGATAGCATATAGTTTATAACCATTCTTTTCTCTTCGAATCAGCAGGTTCTTACGATTTTTAGTGCGATCAGGGTTGTGGAATAAGTGGTCAAAAAGCATGACTCCGGCCATCTGCTCTTTATTTGTCGCCCGGTGCAGGTTGTATTTAGTTACATATCCGGCCCCTTTTAAATACTCACAACCAAAGTGCCAGCCTGGCGGCACACCCGCAGCAGTCAATCGCTTGCTATTGCCGACAACTTCGCCAGAAATCTCGATAGGGCCCCCAGGAGGGAAGCAAAGATCAAGCCATTGTCCAAACCGGACAGCTAATAATTCATTTACAAGTACCTTAGCGCCAAGGCGGTTAGTCGATAGTTTAACAACACATATCTTACTCTCGCTGTGGTTGTTTTCGGCCCGGAATAGTTGGGGGGACGTCGCCCCCAACCCTACTGGGCCTAGATATTCTATCGCCCGATACATCTAGCCAACTCCTCTCCCATCATCCCCAAAATCCCGGCAGCTGCAGCTTCCGGGATTTTTTCCATTAAAACAATACCCAGGGATTTTTCCATCCCTGGGTCATTATAATTAGCCGTTCGGATCAAGGAGTGCCATTTACCAGCCAGCTGGCAATCCAACCAGTTGTAGACCCATCAGAAAGCAAAACTTTATACCATCCGAAAGCCTGCTCTCTTACGGTTAATGTTGTACCTCTATTTACCTTTGTAACTACTGGATAGTTGGTGCCTGGTCCGGATCTAATATTCACGTTATTACCACTGACAGTTACCGTACCACTGGCAGTCGTCGGCGTACCGGCAGTAGGAGTAATAGGACCAGTGACAACCACATTCTGCTCGCCAAAGGCCTCTATGTCACCACCACCAGTTTCAGAGGCTGATACGGTCTCATTGTCAAATTGGCTGGCACTGGCTTTATCAGTTGATCCCGAACTTGAAAGCACCCCAACCTCGTCGATAGGGCTTAATGCGTATACATCCATCTCAGTGGTAGTAACCACCCGGGTCCAGACCTTAAGTACAATCGTAACATGCACTTTACGCCGATCATGATGGCAGTGGAAATCATAGTCTACAAACTCAACAACGACATCGGATGTTGCCTTCATCTCAGGTTCAGCACCATCGACTTCAATATCACGCGTCCAACGGATATGCCGTCTTTCAAAAGCATGCACCGGCTGGTTAGGCAGGTCGGCCACATACATGACCTTTACCTCTAGCTCACCGCGAACAATAACCTTATCCCTAATAACATCAATTTTAGTAATTTCTAATTCCTTGACATATACGTCAACCACTTGTTCAATATCTGGTTTTTGTGCAGGCACAATCATATCAAGTTCTACAACCCGTTGTGCCATCTCGGCGCCCAGGACCTGCTCAACCTCAATTGTTTCCGGACCTGGTTCCGGGCAACCGCATAGCAGTTCCGAACTTTCAACAGTTGTTACCCCTGATACTGATTTTGTCGAGGTGGATAAAGTATCAGTCGAGGCTGATACTACCCTTGTTTTGTCATCATCCATAGTTTCCCCCCCTTATTCAGGCTCTCGTTCTGACTATTATCCCTTCGGTTTGGTAGGCAGGCTGCTGGTACCAATATTTACTTCGCGATCAGTCATCACTTTGGCTGTAACTTTTAGGATAACAGACACGTCAAATTCCCGGCAGTTGTGGTGATGATGGTGATGGTGGTGACCGCAGCCATCATCGTCGTCGTGGCAGTCATGGTCATGATCATGGTCATTGCAGTCGTCGTCATCGTCGTCATCATCGTTATCGTCATCGCAGTCAACAGGCTCAAAGTTCTTGTATTTGTATGCACGATGGTGGTCATCCACATCATAGTCAACAAATTCAACAATTACGCTGGCCTCAGCATCCATCCCCCTGCGAGCGCCTGGAATATCAATATCAAGAGTCCATTTATAATGCCTGATTTCCACAGCATGAACAGGCTGATCAGGTAAGGATGCTACATAAATAGCTTTTATTTCGAACTCGCCGCGAACAATTACTTTGTCTGTAATAACATCAACACTACAAACTTCTACTTCTTTAACAAATACATCAACAATTTGTTCAATAGAAGGTTTCCTTTCTGGAACAACCACGTGAATATCCAGAGCTTTTTGTTTTTCCTTTTCCCCTATTATTTGGCGCACGATAATAGTTTGCGTTTCCGCACCAAGAGTGCAGTTATTGGCTCTATCGTTCATGCAGATTCCCCCCTTTTATATTCTAGTTATATATATGCCTGCTCTAATTTTTATGTGACAAAAAACTAAAAAATGGCAAAGGACAGCAACCATTAAAAAAGCGGTTATCACAGGCACATCCTAACTATAACTATGATCCATACTCCTAAAACATGACATGATAAATACATTTACCAGCACTATTAATAATCTGAACCTGACAAGATGTAGCAAGAAAATAAATGTTATACATAAATCAACATAACATTCTTCCAGTATTCTTCATAGTATATAGCAGGATGTTGTTCTGCCTTGCAGGCAAAATAACCAAATTTCCAAAATATAAAGGAGGCTATATTTTAATGAAGTCTTATAAGAAATATCCTTACTGGAAATGTGATGATGATTCATCAAAATGCGGCTGTAATGATAAGTACGATAAGTATGATAAGTGTGACAAGTATGACAAGTGTGATACGATGGATGATTGTCAAGACATGGATATGTCATGCTGTACTCCCAAAATGAAGTGCCAGCCGACTAAAGAGTGTGTGAAAACCTATAAATGCTACTATAAGTTATACAGAATCTGCACCTATCGTCTGTATAAACTATGCCCCTACTGCGGCCATGAGTTCGATTATCACGAACACCGTGGCGGCTGTCCTAAGTGCATGTAGTCTGATAGTGTAAAACCCGCGCTTTTATTTAAGCGCGGGTTTTTACACACTTTGTAACATATAGCTGTAAAGACTGAAATTGCCAAGCGCGAAATACGTTTGTTTGGGAAACACTATCTCAGGAGGTGATTTAATAATGGGTAAAATCTATGACAATAATTTAAAGTCAAAACATGGACCTTTTGGCGAACTGCAGACACACCAGGGACCCTATGGCGGCAAAGATGCCGATAATCTGACCAATAAAAAGGCCACCAGTATTTTATTACCTACCGGAGATAACAAATCCCGTCCAAAACAATAGTTATTCTACACCAAAAGAGGACGTCGGCCTGACGTCCTCTAACGATTCATGCTTTACGGGATTTATTTGTATTCACAGCTTCAGCCTGCTCAATATAAGTAATCTCACTTTCCGATAAACCATACAGGTTGTATATCAGCATATTCATTTCATTACGCAGTAATATAAATTCGTTGGCATTCATGGCATCTGTATCTTGCTCCAGCCCGCTAAAGTAGGCAGCGCCAGACAATCGTGACAGCCTTCCACCCAGGAAATCTAATTTGTCAGCATATTGGTGATCTATGATTAATGGCAGTTTTTCCACAGTCTCGATATCCACTTGCGCCATGGGACGACCCTTTTCCAGTGTTACCGTATGATAGTAATAGTTCATTAGCTTAGAATTAAGAATACATGTCAAATATTCCAGACTTGCTCCATCCCCTGAAACCACCAGTGAATGAATATTGTTTAAATGATATAGACCAGACCTATCGATAGTGGCAATTAAGCTGTCGCCAGTCTGGCGCAAAAAAATTTTAGGTCCGGCGATGATTGCCTTATCCCAGCCGCCTTTATTCAGCTTATCAGGGTTCACATCAAGCCAGTCACCCTGATAATTAAGATAAAACGGCAGTATCTGCCCTGAGGATATTATCCCCTTGTGCCAAGTATCTCCTTGCTTAGTCTTGCCTTTAATCTCAGCCTGTACGGTAAGAGAACGCATCCCGGTCCGAATCTTGGTGATATCTTTGAATACGTAGGGAACTTGCTCAATCTTATCAATAAGCATCTTATCTCTGGCATGAAAGAACAAACGAAACCGTTTGTAAACCTGCCACGAAAAATATTCTTGATCATACTGATAAGTATCTACCATCCCCCCATTGCCATCAAATTTACTGACTGATATGTCAGTTTTAGAGATGTCCTGGTTAATCTTCCTCAGGATAGTAATAGCCGGAGTCCCCACCAAGACACCGGTAAACACATTGCTATTTACCAATGTTATTGCCTGAATTAAGCAAGTTTCTAATATATATTCGCGAATTTTAGAATAATAACGCCCGAGCAGGTAGCTGTCAGGTGTTATAAACCCCAGATAACCACCTGGTTTTAGTGCCTGAATGCTTCTTTCAAAGAACAAAGCATAATAACTTAGCTTATACTGAGCTGAGTGTGCATAATTACGCCTTAAATATTCCGACTGATCTATAGACATTTTTCCTACCCGGTTTAAGCCAAAACTTATATACGGCGGATTGCCCACAATATAATCGAACTTCAACTCCCAGAATTTAAAAAAAATTGCAGAATGAGGGTTATTTTTATCACAGTCCTGGTCTGGGGCGGCCATGTCTACTTCCCATTTGATCAGACTGTCACAAATAATCAGATGATTACTTAGACCAGGTACCTTTGCATCCCCTTTCGCTTCCAGTCGAAGCCTAGCCACAGCAACCGCGTCAGCGTCAATGTCAGCACCATATAAGCAGCAACTAACAATGTGGAAATGGAGGTTTTCCGGCTGCCAATACTGGATGCCTGCAAGCCGGATTTTCGATCTACCTTTTGTTATGATGTATTGATCCCGGCCGTAACGTTGCCTGAGCAGAATAAGGTTCTCTGCAAATTTTTGACATAGCAGATCATAGGCAGCCACTAAAAAGTTGCCGGTGCCACAGGCCGGATCTAAAACCCGTGGTGTCGGATCAGTCACAACATCATGCTTAGCCAAAGTATGTGCAAGGATGTAGTTAACAATATGCTCAGGCGTATAAAAAATTCCGGCAGCCTTACAGACAGACCGACCGGGCTGTTCCTTAGCTTTTAACACCGCAGCGCCTCCATGACCAATTTATGTCACTATATTTCGCTAAAGCCCCCTTGCTTCCCTTCCACAGCAGCTAATTGCGTTAGAAAAGCACCTGCTAGTGGTAACCCGCTCATTCCGCTTACGGTTATGATCCGGTGCTTTCGCGCCTTGCAATAACCACATGAAATGGATATCCCTGCGGCAGGCTTGCTCAATAGACCGACTGGTGTAGAGATTGTTCATATAGCCATAAACGATAACTTTAAAAAGATTTCTAGGCGATACGGCTGATTTTCTTCCTTTGCGAGAGTAGGCTTTGTATAGTGTCGAGTAGTCCAGTTGATCCATTATTT
>JAQSXM010000240.1 GCA_029256645.1 Sporomusa sp.
AATTTGCGCAAAGGTAGAGTAAATGATTTCTTCATGTTTTATACTAATTTCCTCTTCCTCAGGCAATTGTGAAAAAAAATCAAACCATATCAACGCATCTTTCTTGGAAATTTTCATAACGTAACCGCCTATCTACTTAATCTAATACTTCACATTATTCGCCAAGTGTGAATACCATTTAAAAATCGGTATTACTTATTCTTATAATAAGTAATCAAGCCACAATATTTAAATTATACTGGTTTACGCATCAGTTTTCAACACTGTCGATGGGGACGGGATTGTCGGCAGTGTTGAAAAACGATGCCAACAACTCCGTCCACCCGGCTTTTCGCTTTGGCCACTTGCTCTTTTTTATATCCAGGAAGATATTCTAAAGCCAATTTGTATGCTTTGAGGGCCTTATCCCTTTCTTGTTTTTTCCAGCGACTGTGCCAGTGCAAATGCTATATTGCCATCCCTAGGCAATATTTGAGCAGCTGCTGTAAAATCCTTGACTGCGTCTGCTTCTGCCTGGCGAAGGTGATGCACAATTCCCCGCTGGTAATATCCCAAAGACTCCTAAGGGAGTTAAGATAAACTAATTCATGGTTCTTCCTTTCCGTTCTTGCTTATTAGCACTATCTAATTTTCATGATTAAACTATAAAACTCCTGCCAAATTAACTTTAGCAGGAGTTTATCTAGCTTTGCGCCGACTCTATCTCATAAGGTTATTTTTTACTACTGTTGCTTTATCTAATAGTTGCTTAACCTTGGGGAATTAATTGCTCACGCAATGCCCACCCGTCATCAGTCAAAAAAATACATCGTTAAATCAGCTATAACTTATTCTTGCATATAAGCCAATGCTTTATCGCGTACTTGGGGTAGTTCAATATATAAATTTTTACCCGGACAAAGAGTTGTATTTAAATCACGATGTCCAACCACGCTGTTATAATCTGGGGAAATATTATATATGTGGCTCAAAGCCGCCACCAGCCTGGCTGTTCTTTCAAGCTGAACATCAGTAGGCATTGCATCTTCAAAGTTACCATCCAACACAATACCGACAGAAGATCCATTGTGGTTGTAGGTATGGGCGCCTACCGTATCTCTTGGCCGCCCCCGTTCAATCATACCATTTTTGTGAATTACATAGTGATAGCCAATACCTGACCAACCGTTTCTCAAATGCAAGCGATGGATTTCCGCTGCCGCTTCCTCGGCAGCGCCCATTCCAACATGATGAATAACGATTAAATCAGTTGAAGCCCGTGTTGCAAGGGGGCCAAACGCCAAGTTGGTTTCTTGAATTTCCAGATCGCTCTCTTTAATTGCTGTCGAACTGCTAAAGCTGCCTACGTCAATCCGCAACCGATACATGCCGACACGAAGTATAGACGGAATAAGTGCATACCGCATTTCCGGCATTACAGTTTGATTCTTAACAATAAGGCGAACCGAACAATCTTGCTGGTTGACAGCTTTCACTTCAACTCGCTTAATATAAGGATTGGCATAATTCATTTGTCCGGCTAAATCACCAGACCGGCATTTTTTTATCAAAAACAGAAATTCATTGGGGGCTGTACTTTGAATAATCTCAGTAACACTCGAAAGCATCAATTCTAACCAGAAATAACTTTGATTAGAACCGGCTGGGTTTTCTAAATCACTGCGCATATACAGCAGCTTAGTCGCTTGTTCCTTGGGTTGTTCCTGGGCTATTGCCTTACAAACATCCAAAAAGTTTTGTCCGAACCAAATAGCCGAACACGTGCCAAAGGTGTTTCGTAAAAAATCTCTCCGCTTCATGTAATAACCACCAAATCTATTTTACTTTGATACATTTTATTTCGATCTGCCTGCCAAAATACCTGTCCTGGTGCATTAGGAAAATTCAGGTTATTTTTGGGGGAGGAGAACAAGGGAAGGGATAGTACGATACTAGGAGGGTTTACCACTTTGAATAACCAGCTATTCTATCAGCTATATAAATTCTCTCGTGGCTTTCTCTGCTTTTTATGAGAAAAGAGAATATTAAGCGATTCATGCCTGTTGGCTTATTTGCCACGGTTACGAGTGCAATGATTCTTGAGATGGGTATCACGTTAGGCTGGTGGGCATACCCGGTAAAGCTCTTTCCTCTCCAGAACGTCCCCTATCTGTATGGTCCAATTCCAGTAGCTACAATGTGGCTTTTAAAATTTACTTATGGACGTTTTTGGCTCGAAGATTACTTTCTGGGCAGTAGAGGTGTTATTCAATTTCTAAGTGTTAGCCCTATGCTGGACGTTTTCATGACCTCCGCCTTGGGTATTGTAATATATGGCTATCAGGTATGGCAGGAGAGTATTTTTGTTCGGTCTGAAATAACACACTTCTCCAGATCATTACATCTACAACCTGCATTCAAGCCGCTTGATAAAGAAGATGATTCCGAAAAATAAAAGAGCCGTCTCCTTCTTAAATGCAAGCGCGAACTATTTCGATGTATCTCTCAATTACTTATTGGGACGATTCGGTAATCCTAAAAGGTGCAGATGCATTCGCTGGATGATGCTTTAATCCGAACAAAACAAACCGCATAATGCTTTCATTCCGAGTCGATGCTCTGATGGAGTGATAACGACTGACTACCGGCTCTTTTATCTATGTGATTGACTATTCTTCGGAAAATTCGTTATCTGCGACGCTTTCTTTATTTTACTCACCTGATTCGGCTCAGCTCCGGAAAACAGCAGCAACGCGATTCAATTAACTTCGCCTATCCATTGCAGCGCCTTTTTTAAGCGCAAGTGGAGGTTGTCCATGTGGTCGCCGTCGTCCCAGATAAGCGGTATGTCACGATCAAATAATTGCTGCTCCAATATAAGCTGGGCCTGCTGCACGCATTGAACGGAATGACGCAAAGGGGGAGGCTCACAGGCTCCTTCCCTGTGCCCTGAAAGTAAAAGAACGCGGCTGGCGGTGCTGCACGGCGCATGGTTCTGCATGAAGTCAATGAGATTCGGATACCACAGGGAGCCGGATATGCTGACCGCACGTCCGAAGCAGACCTGTTTGTATATCGCATACAATGAGATCAGCCCGCCGAGCGACACCCCCAGGATACAGGTATTTACAGGATCGGGTAAGGTTCTGTAAACGTCATCGATATAAGGCTTGAGATCATTGGCCAGAAAATCAAGATATTGCTCCCCCAGCCCGCCGAACGCAGGTGCACCGTCCGCAAACGCCGGCGCCGGCCAGGGCGTATAGTCATCCAAGCGATTCCGGGGAATGACGCCTACTATAATATGTTCGCGGCCGGTTTCCTCTATTGTGTCGTTCGCACTGTCAAACATATCTTCCAAAACAGGGAGAAGCCGGTCGCCGTCCTGCACATAGACGACGGGGTAACGCTTATCGCCGTGGAGGTATGACGCAGGCAGGCAGACAAGATAATCCCGATCCTCGAATTTGTTTTTGTGGATTACAATATTCAAACAAACACTCCTTCCTTTTCTTCCATAAACTTAATGGTGGAATTGCTGACAACAGCAGTTTTATCAAAAAAGCAAATAGCAGCGCTTATGGGAATGGACATTATGACCATTTTCTTTATTTTTACAGGGATCAATACCCGGATTGCCGACTTGATAGGACAGTTCCGTCTAATGCAATGTTAATGTCACTGATCTCCGCTCCTGCTACTGCTGCCGCAGCGCCTCATTGATCCACAGGGATACCAGATGGATCGCACCGCGAAAACCCACAAAAGGCGGTTCATAGGGATTCAAACGCCACTTTATATCCGGATTGGCAATTTGCAGCTCCGCGTTGCGCCCTGCCCAGGCCAAAACCTCGCCGCTGGCCATGAGCAGCCCCTTTTCTTGATCT
Source organism: Sporomusa sp. (assembly GCA_029256645.1). The sequence continues at coordinate 3,867 of JAQSXM010000240.1, forward strand.
TGAACCGCTTGCGTCCACTGTTCCTCGGTAAAATAAGGGATGCCCTCAGCCGCCATAGCGGGGCTGTCGCACCAGCACCTGCCCTGGGGCAGGGAAAGCTCGCCACAGGCAAAGGAAAGAATGCCTTTTGCCACATCGGCATGTCCGCCGACGGATAAGCGTCTGTTCTCCGGTTGCTCCCTACCATGCCTGAATAAGGGCAGCGCCGGCGAAATCAGCCGCTGAGCCTCGTCCCGCTGCCCGTTTACGTAGCTGCGGTCAGGCGTTATACCCGTGATTTGGGCCAACTGCTCAATCCATTCGCACGTTCCCTGTATGCCGTAAGGCCGGGCCAACAAATACGGCGTGCCGAACCGCTGTTGCAGTTGCTCCGCTGCCGGCACTCCCTCCCGCCGGAACACCAGGTTGACATGGGCCCCGCCCATCTGCTCGATTTGCTCCACCGACGTAGCCGAAGTCAGGATGCACAACGGCTTTAGCCGGAAGGCCCCTGCCATGATACGGACAATCTCTCCTGCGTCCGCCTGAAAGCGGAACAAATCCGCGCAGGAACCGATCAGATTAAAAGTCGGCAACGGCGTCTTGGACACATTTCGGGGCAGTGTTTTGACAAGATGCAGCAGCGTTTCCTGTATCCCACGGTGCTGGTCGATATCAAAACCGACATTACTAAAGGGAAGCAGGCGCATATCCGGGTAATCCGGCTGCAGCTCCTTGCAAAGGGCGGGAATATCCGTGCCAATGATCTCCGGCACAGCGGAGGGCAAGAGAAACAGGACACGCGGTTTGTCTCTACAGGCGATATCCGCAACAGCGCGGCTCAGTCGCCCGGTGCCGCCAAGGGCAACATCGGTTTCGTCAATATGGGTGGAATAGAGTTTGCAGGCGTCCACAACGCCGGCCCGGTGCAAAAATACACGGCCGTAGAGCATATGCCCCATGCAACCGAATTCCAATAAAGCGGCATTGTGGATGGAAGCCAGCGTCCACAACATTCCCATACGGCCGGAGGGAACCGGCTTGAATCTATGCAATCCCATGCCGCGCACCTCCTTCCTTTGATACGGAAGGCTGCTCCAGCTTGTGCAATATCTTCTTGAGCAGGCTGTTGGTCCTTTCATAGCCGGACAGGCCGTACAGGTCGGACATGTATGGCACGCAGGGAATCCGGACTTTTGCTCCGGTCAAATCCCCCAGGCATAAATCAGGAGCAAGGCTTTCCAGCAGCGGCGCGTCCGCACCGCTGTTGACCATATGGCAGACCAAAGGGTCATACCCAAGCGCATTCAAAACTTCGGCCCAATGTTTATCGTCCGGCCAGAATTCCTCCAGGTGCAGCAGCACCGGCTCCATGCCCATAGCTGCCAGAAAGGCTGCCAGCGGCATCGTCCTGACCGGGCCAATATGAGCGCAAATATAACGGCAGCCATTCAGCCGTTTGCTCGCCTGCTCCTGCAGGGACAGGGCTTCCAGCCGTTCACGGTTAAATTCATTCCCCCATTGAATCCCCAGCTTCTTAGCAATCGCCGCATAGAGCGTTGCAATCTCTGCCGCATCATAGACAGTGTGAAGGCGAAAAGCGGGAATGCCGAAGGACTGCTCCATGGCTGCCGCCAATGGGTCCGCAAACGGCGAAAGCACCAGATTCAGCACCGCATCAGGGGCCGCTAAAAAATCCTCCAGCGAAGACCCCGGCGCCAGGCAGCGCAGGGAGAAGCCCTGCTGCTGCAAGGCGCGCAGAATAGGCGGCACGGGGATATGTTTTTCACCCGGTGAACGGCCCATCACATTGATGACATGGGGCCGCACCGCTCTTGGCTCCATCAGGGTGCCGATTGCCTGCAGCGTTTGCCAGGAGCCGGAGGGGAAGCTGTTGCACTTGAAATGCCCCATCATTACTGAGATTAAGCGCATCGACAGCTTAGGCTGCGCCTCCCGGACAAGGCCCTCAATATCCTCACCAGTCAGATCAGGCACA
>JAQSXM010000241.1 GCA_029256645.1 Sporomusa sp.
TGCAGGTTTGCTTGACCCCTCAGAAAGAGGTTTTGTCGAGAAAGCAAATGCTTTTGCAGTTCAGTTTGAGCAATTACAACTTCAAGCTCGTGACCTTGACAGTATGCTATGGCATTACTGCCCAAACAATGACCTTATTCGGTTTGAAAAAGATGTAACTAAAGCAACAGTTCAAATTCGAGATTTTAAAGAGGCCGCGAGAGACTTAATCTCATCCTGCAGAGTAATATCTTTGATACCACCGTTACTTGCAGACCATGTACTTCGGGAAGCGGAATACTTCTTAGAAGTTCTTGAACAAATACAACATGACATTCCAAACATGGATGAAAAGATAGTTATATGTGATTTTTAGTCTTAACAAGAGAGTGGGATATTAGAGCAGATTAAAGCTCAGCGGAAATAAAATCGCTGTAAAATTGTGAGATTAACCGCCTTCATCCCTCGGGGTGGGGCGCCTTTTGGTTCTTATTACCAGATTGGTCATATTTTTGTCACATTCTCATGTTAATCTTAAAATAACAAATATTGATGAGCAGTAAGTCCTATTAATAACCAAGGAGTGGGATTAATATGATTTTAAAAATAGTACCGGCACAACCTGTTTGCGATTATCACAAGCAAAATATTCGGTATCAATCCAAGGATGTATTAAATAAGAAGAAATCACCTTCATTCGCGAGCGTTTTGGAAAGTACAATAAAATCAAAATATGCCGACATCAAATAGCATTGCAACATATTAATGACGTTTTATAGATAATAGCCGCCTGTCAGGTTCGTCCTGGTGGGCGGCTATGTTATTTGGCTAGTATGATAATAGCATCGAAACTGTTTTAAGGAGCGTGCAGTGTCAGCTGAGATGCATATAAAGAACGCCGGTAAGGTGAAACTGTAGGGCAATTTGTTATTGAAGCATCTAAAGGTTTTTTAGCGAAGTATTTTTCAACACAAAAACCATCAATAAATCCAGGTGTATGTTAGCGAATTGCTCAAAGGCACAGGCTATAATTGATATTGACACATCTGCTAGTGGCACAACATTCTCCGTCAAATTTCAAACTATTGAGAGTTATTATAATTCTTAATAACTTTTAAAAGCTCAGATGAAATAATATTTGGAATTTATTTACATTATTTCATAAAATTAGCAGGAAAATTACCCCTTGACCGCGAATATAATCGCAACAACAAAAACGCAAGGGGTGATTTTTATGACAGAATTACTTAGTATCAAAGATATATCGCAAGAGCTGGGCATTCCGCAAAGCACGTTGCGATATTATCGCGACTTATTTCTGGACTATTTGCCAGCTATGGGCGAAGGGAAGAAGAAACGGTTTTATCCAGAAGCAGTTGAGGTATTTCAAGCTATCGCCAAATGCATGCATCAAAATAAAAGCTCTGATGATATTGCTAATGAGCTAGATAGTCGTTTTACTAGGTTTATTGAGATTGATACAGAACCGCAGGAAAGCAGCGCAACATATTCGCATAATGACGAAACAGGTCAATCTCAGGCATTATCTACAATAAACCAATTTGACGGTTCTACGATAATGGCTGTTATCGCCTCTCAAAACCAAGCTTTACAACAAATTGCAGCAACAATTAGCATGGTTAATGGGCAACAAGAGGAGTTGCATAATCTAAAGCAAGAAGTGTCCAAGCTTGAGGAGCGTATAGAGACAGAACTGACTGATCATTTTCAATTGATAGATGCCCGTTTACGCCAAATTAGAGAAGAGAAAGAAATCGACAAGCCTAAATCATTTTGGCAGCGATTGTTTAGTTGATTGTGAAAAAACCAAATAAGAGGCAGTGAGCTGACGGTAAAATTACCTGAGCCACTGCCTTTTTTGGTCTTTAAAGCAATCTTAACATATGGTAAAAAATGTAAAAATAGCAATTGTCATTACAAATATTGGAAATTAACGAAAAATACTAACTGATAATGGCGGAGAAAAATTAATTTAAGGCAGTAAAATAGTGTGCCGTGTCGAATTTAGCGGTACTGCAAGGGCAGGCCGGGCAAGGGTTGGTTCTTTTTGGTTATTCATTTCGACACGCTGTACCTAATAATCTGTCGGTTTTTTACGAAAAGTAATCGTTCTAATTTAGCAGGAAATACAATAATTTACAAGAATGTTTAACAACACTAAAAATTAAAGATGGTCACTGGAGGCGATCGACAATGTCTGCGGCTGAAGCTCTTGAAAACAAAATAGTATATTTACACCGAGAAGATGACTATCAAGAATCGTTTGAGACAACTACTGGAATTTTATTTATAGATAATGAACTGCGACTAAAAAACCTTAATCGTGAAGCTGAAAAGATTTGCGGCATTAACAGGGCAAAGTCGGTTGGTCGAAGGGTGGAAGAAGTCTTTAGGCATCATGGTGAGAAGTTTTTGAAAGTATTCTATCTTGATGAGTATGAGGATTTGAGTACAATCAACTTGAAGCTAAAAGTACAAGACCAGTATATATATGCCCACATTGATACGCTAAGACTTCGGGGCACAACCGGAGAATCAAATGGTTTAATTGTTATTATACAAGACTTATCAGCAGTCAGAGCAGCAATTAAACAGATACAGATCACTCAAATGCTGATGTCATTGGGGGAGTTAGCCGCAGGGGTGGCTCATCATGTGCGTACACCGCTGACTACCATAAGCGGGTATTTGCAGGTTATGCTCGGCCGTTTAGAGGATGATAGATATACGGTAGGCCGGGATGTGCTTGAGATGATGCTGGACGAGGTATCGTGTATCAATAAAGTAGTCAAAGAACTTGTTATGTTTGCGAAGCCGCCAGTAAATAAGGAGACTAATATTGATATAAACCGTACAATTGAAGAGGCACTGCTTTTAACATTTAAACAGCTAGGCGGTGAGAAAATAGCAATCGACAAGCAGTTAGCTGCTAATCTGCCGGCACTTACCGTTGACAGTAATTTAATCAAACAAGCGGTTGTAAATATTATGCAAAATGCTATTGAAGCCATGCCGAATGAAGGGGTGCTTTCGGTGAAATCCTGGATTAACTCCGAGCTGAATATGCTGGTTATTGCTATTGGTGATACCGGATCAGGGGTAGCCCCTGAGATTTTACCCCGGGTGTTTGAGCCATTTTATACTACTAAACTTGAGCATATGGGGCTGGGACTGCCTGTTGCCCACCGAATTGTTAGTGAACACGGAGGCTTTATCAACATCAATGCAGTTAGTCCGACCGGAACAGGTGCGCATATCCATATTTATCTGCCAATCGTTGACGAGCGCCACCGGCGGTTACGCGTAGTGCATCAGCAGGTACTTAACCTGCAGTAGTATAAAGAATTTTGCCTAGGAATTTTACGCTAGTGGGTAATATCTGTGTATCCCATCTTCATATTCTGTTATTGTTACAGAAAATTAATGAGAAGAAGGGATGCTCTAGTGTTACATCGGACCCTGATCTGCTTTTTTGTATTTTTATTATTAACAGGTTCGGTAGGTTATGCCAGATCAGAAGCGGTTGCGTCAAGTATTACAGTGAATTTGCCAAGCCGGACAATGGAGCTTTTTGCCGGCAATAATTTAGTAAAAGAATATCCCATTGCCATTGGTAAGCCATCTACCCCTACCCCGTTAGGTAACTATTCAATTGCATATAAAGAGGTAAATCCTGCATGGTACCCGCCAGATCAAAAAGGAAAGATAGTGCCGTCAGGACCGGAAAACCCACTTGGTTACAGATGGATGGGGATATGGAATAACTATGGTATTCATGGTACTAATGCACCGTGGTCAATAGGAACAGTAACATCAAACGGCTGTATTCGTATGTATGAAGAGGATGTAGAAGAACTTTTCGACAAGGTGAGTTATGGGACCCCTGTACAGATAACCTATGACCGGATAAAAATCAAGACAAACACAAAAGGGCAAATTCTTCTAGCCGTCTATCCTGATGTCTATGGTTATGGCAATATTACTGTACAGGATATTCGCAATAAACTTAATGCGTATCATTTAAATTCCTTGCTAGCTGATGATTCTTTACGTAAGATAGTTAATGAAGCAAACGGCAGCCAAGTGGTTATTGCCAGCCAATTTAAGATTAGAGTAAATGAAAGACTGATAAATGAGCGAGGGCTGGTTGTGAAAAACGTGCAATATGTACCTGTTCAACCGTTTGCCGAGGCGCTTAAACAAAAGATAAACTGGGATGAAAATATGAAAACAGTGCAGTGTGGATCAAGTAGTATACCGGGGATAATCAGCGGCAATATGGTATATGTAGTGGCTGAAAATATACCAGCACTTTTTGGTGGTGAGATGAGCTGGAAGTCAGAAGAAGATACCCTGAGTTTTGGTAAACTAGTGGTTTTTATAAACGGTAAGCAAGTAAATATTGGTATAAACAGGGTGCAAGGCATATTAGCGCTGTCGGCTCTGGAGCTGGCGGAGGTAATGGATTGTAAGGTTACCTGGAACAGGGAAGACCGGGTATTAATACTAACTAATAAAGGGTTAATTTATAGGGTGCCTGTGGATATGATCGGTCAGGATCCTTATATAAAAATAACCAGTATAAACCAATATTTCAATGCCTATGTTTACTGGAATGAGCAGGCTAAAACAATAGAATTGACTTATCCTTACTAAGAATAAGTGACTAAGTGTGTATCACTCTATTCGTAGTTGCAGGGGGAGGGCGGCAGATGCTCTCTCTTTTTTTATTAGATATTACATAAGCTGGCCACTATTTAGTAAAATAAGAGAAGGGATTTTGCGCTTAATAGCCAATTATAATAGATTGGACTATATAGGAATGTAAGGGTGGTGGGCACATGCCCCAAAGGTTTATTATCATTGATGGAAGCAGTCTGGTACATCGGGCATTTCATGCTCTGCCGATGCTGCGCACCGCAGGCGGTCTGTATACTAATGCTGTATATGGTTTTACGACTATGCTTGTTAAATTACTGACAGATTACAAACCTGATCTGCTGGCTGTTGCTTTTGATAAAGGCCGGGTGACCTTCAGGAATGAAACTTATCAGCAATATAAGGCTCATCGCCAGGCTACTCCAGGTGAACTTTCCGAACAGTTTCCGCTAATTCGCGATTTGTTAGGTGCGTTTGGAATAGCTACTATTGAAGAGCAGGGATATGAAGCAGATGATATTTTAGGAACCCTTGCCGATAAAGCGGCCAACCTAGGTTGTGAGGTCTTGATTGTAACCGGTGACCGCGATGCACTGCAATTAATAGGGCCGGGAACCACGGTGCTGCTTACTAGAAAAGGCATTTCCGAGATGGAGATTATGGATGCAGCTGCGCTTAAGGAAAAATACGGGTTAACACCTACTCAATTTATTGATATGAAAGGCTTAATGGGAGATACCTCGGATAACATACCTGGGGTACCAGGCATTGGAGAAAAAACAGCAATAAAATTGTTGTCACAATTCGGCTCTATGGAAAATGTGCTGGCAAGCATTGAGAGTGTAGCAGGGAAAAAACTTCAAGAGAATCTGCGGCAATATGCCGAACAGGCAGTTTTATCTAAGCGCCTTGCCACCATTGTTTGTGATATGCCGCTTGAATTTACTCCGGAGAGCTTTAAGATTAATCCTAACAGAGAAGCTGTTAAAGAACTGTTCGCTAAGTTTGAGTTTAAGAACATGCTGACCAAGTTTGATATTTTGTTTGCAGGAACCGTCATTGAGGATGCAGCACAAGTGGAAACAAAAACTGTTGAGCTTATATCTCCGGTTATTGTTTCAAGCAGGCGTGATCTTGAGGATTTCCATGCGGCAGCTAAGCAGAACGGTGATA
>JAQSXM010000242.1 GCA_029256645.1 Sporomusa sp.
AATAGTTGGTAAAAATTCAAGCAGTAATTCTTCGATTTGCATGCGAGAGATAACATCTATGAAATTAAGCGGTTCATCCCAGATATGCAAATGCGCTTTCTCACAAAGGCTTCTTGCAATCAACACCTTTTTCTTTTGTCCACCACTAAAATCAGCCATATCCTTCTCAAATTGCACTCTTGAGAAATCTAGTTTTCTTAGATTTGCTTTAAAAACACTTTCATCAATACCGTTTTCTCTGGCATAGTCAGTTAAATTGCCCTTTAAATGCGAGGTATCCTGCGAAACATATGATATTTTAAGCTGACTTGCTTTGGCGAAATTGCCTGTATAGGTGATGTTTTCTCCACAGATCAGTTTAATAAGGCTCGACTTTCCTGAGCCGTTTTTACCGTAAAGCGCCACTCTGTCACCCTGCTCAATAGTAAAGCTTACATTTTCACAAGCTGTTTTTGTGCCATAAAATATCGATACATTTTGAAGTTCTACAAGGCGATTCGCATGGAAGTTAACTTGGGAAATTTTCAAGCGCTCGGAGTTTTCGATATTTTTGAGAAGCTTTGACTTCTCTTCAATAGCGGCTTGTTGCCTTGATTCGATTGTTTTAGAGCGTTTCATCATCTTTGCGGACTTGTGGCCGATATAACCTTTATCCGGCTTTATACCTGAATTTTTTGAACCCATCTTTGTCTTTTCCACCTGATCCGACCAATCTGAGGTACGCTTTACTGCAGATGACAAGCGAGTAATATCCTTGCGGAGCTTTTCGTTTTCGGCAAACTCAAAGTTATCTTGCCTTTTTTTGTTCTCCCACCAAGAGGAGAAGTTTCCTTTTTGAATTTCAATATTTGTTTTGTTAATTGAAAGAATATGGTCAATACAGTTGTCAAGAAATGCTCGGTCATGGGATACCAAAATAAAGCCGCGTTTAGAGTTAAGGTACTTGCTGACAATTTTTCTTGCATACATATCTAGGTGGTTCGTCGGCTCATCAATCAATAGAAAGCTGTTTTCTTTGAGGAACAAAGCCGCAAGCAGTACCTTTGTCTGTTCCCCTTTTGACAGTGTATCAAACGGGCGATATAGCACGTCCTCTGATACTTGTAACAATGAAAGCTCGCGCATAGCCTTCCACAAAAGGTAATCTGGATAGATACTATCAATTACGTCAATCGTATTGTCTCCCGGGTTAGTTACCTTGAACGGAAAATACTCGAAGTTACTTTTGACCGAAATAGCACCGCTGTATTCATATTTACCAAGCAATAAATTGAGAAATGTAGTCTTGCCTCTGCCATTTCTTCCTGTAAAGCCTAATTTCCAATCTGTATCTATTTGAAAACTCACGTTTTCAAATATGGTATCATAACTGCCATCATAGCTAAAGGTCAGGTTTGTAACGTTTATTAAAGACATAATTATCCTCCTGTAAAAATTATGAGCTGCAAGAAAGTCAATTCTTACAGCTCATAAATATACAGCAAGGCCAAACCCATTGCTACTGTCTCATCTTTCCGCCGGATGAGACACTGGGCAAGCAAAGAAATATATTATCTGAGTGAAAAGAATGAATTACTTTCTTGCATAAGCACAACAAAACAAGAGGCAGACACGCCCAAAATTTTATTATGCTTAATAAATTAGCAAGAAAGATTCTTCATCTTTTCAACTCCAATCATTTTAATTGTGAATACCAGATCTGTTCTGAAACCCGTCGCGGATGGTCAGACGCCGCGTAAGGGGCTTAGAACAGGTCTAATATATCACATTATTGTTTAAGATTCAACAAGCAAAACATGGGCGAAAAACAGAATGACATTAAACAGTATTCTCCTCAAGCTTTGTTGTCGCCTTGATAAAATAGCAATCAGCATTGTCTAAGGCATGAGCTACTAAATAGTCTGCTATCCCTAGCATTTCCGAAACCTTTCCAATCTCCGGCAAACGATCATTTTTCACAATGTCGCTGGTTTTGTGGATGGAATTTACGGCCTGACGCGAAAGATCGTGCATGATAATCAGTGAGCCCCCTGGCTTTAATAGCTGCTTCATTCGGGTCAGGAATACGGGTTTATCCGTGATATGCGGAAAGAAATTGAAACAGATGATTTTATCAAAGGTTTGTTGTGAATCAAAATGGAGAATATCGCCGGCGACATAAGAAATGCCAGTAAGATGCCGGTGTTTAGCTTCTGCAAGAGTGATCATATTGGCAGCAAAATCAATTGCCGTAATATGTCCATTACTACCCGTTGCCTGCTTTAGAAACGGCAGCAATACGCCTGTACCAGTGCCAACATCAAGCAGAAGGTCTCCCTTGTCAATGCCAATCATATCGACTAATAAATTTATTTTGTCATGATTGGCCGAGCGGAGAGCATCCCACTGCTCAGCCAATTGGTTAAAGAAATTGATTTCTTTTTCGCTCATACGATCACCGACTTTTACAGTTTTTGATTAAATGAAACACCGAACACGCGTCCTTGCATCGGATAATTATATTGCTCTACATAGTCTTTGTCAAAGATATTATTGACGGATAAGGTAATTGTTGCATCTATCAGTATGTTGCGGGTAAGTGACAGATTGTGTACCGTATAGCCGCCGATGGAAACTACCCGGCTTGTTGTAGCCGTGTCATTGTAATTAGCCGTCTGGTGTCCCGTGTAATCAATGGTATAACGAAGTTGCCACGGTTTAGCGTCATATTGGTAACCAAGGCTGGCTTTATGACGTGGACGGTAGTCTAGCTCCCCTGCTAAGCCTAAAATATCGGTAGGGACTACACCTTCTTTAGTGGTATGCTGATTCGTATAGTTGAAGAGTAGAAGAGAATTGCTATTTAACTTATAATTGCTCTCCCACTCAAATCCCCACACTTGGACATTAGGGATGTTATAACAAGAGTATGGCGGCTGGTGAGTAAAGTTAATATAGTCATCAATATCCTGGTAATAAGCAGTTAGTTTGGAGGTCAGTTTGGCCGACATCCTACGTTCAACGCCGAGTTCATAACCCCAGCCTTTTTCTGGCTTAAGGTCCCAGCCAATACCAATTTTCCCGGGGGGGAAAGGTTGAGACCACCAGTAGAATTCCGCCATCGATGGAGCCCGCCACAACCGGCTCACAGACAAGAAGGTAGTCGTATCCTGGTTATTGCGGAAGGAGAAATTCATTTTTGGTGAAAGAGCTTCGTAATCAACACTTCTCATTGACGGATTGGTATCCGGGCGTCCGGACATCTTGTCATAGCGGAGTCCGATATTCCCTGTCCAGCGATCATCCAGAACCCAGGTATCTTCGATATAGCTTCCCAGCAAGTCAACTTTTTGGGAAGGCGTCAGTGCCATACCGGTTCCGGCCGAGTACCATCCGAAGCCATAGCGGTACCGCTTATAGTCTATACCGTAGCCATATGTATGTTTATTAACCGTTTCCTGGCCAGTCAGTTGCCAGCCTCTGGATTTATCGGTGACTACCGTCCGATCGAACTGCAGCACACCTGCCGCATTATAATTTACTTCCCGCTTTTTCTCATCATTCTGCCAATAGGATAGTGCGATAAAACCGTGTTGCGTTTTGTGCGTCCAAGCAGCATCATACATCGTCAGATCTTTTTTCCAGTACGAGCCTGGCCCTTCGGCCCTGACATTACCGGCAAAAACATCGGCAGCACTTGCAGGCAACCAAGGGTATCGAGGATCATACCCCGCAGGCGCTGCAGGATCATTGGCAATAATCATCCCGCGTCTGGCATTCACTTTATGCCAATTAAATTTTATGCTGTCGTTGGCAGACAGATCATAGTTTAAACCAAAACCATATTGTTCAGCATCATAGTCATTATTTCGCAAAAATGCGTCTGCACCGTATTTATTACTGTATACTTTCCAGTCCAGGCGCTGATCACGGCCCCCATAGTTAAACCGGTACTGATATTGACCATTTTCACCGATAAAGGTACTTATATCACCGCTATTTTGGGCATGAGCTTTAGTAATAATATTAATTACCCCACCCATCGTGTTGCCATAAGCCGCTAATTTTGCGCCCTTAATAATTTGTATTTTTTCGACTGTATCAAGCGGAATCGCATTCCAATCCGCATAGCTGCCACCCATAACGCCGGACATATTTACAGGGCGGCCATCGACCAAAACAGTAAACCGTTTTGAGTCAAACCCTCTGAGCTTTACCATACCGTCTTGATTATCCCCCGAAGTTGCCCGCATTTGAACATCAATACCTGCAACCTGGCGCAGAAGGTCAGGTACGGACGTTGCTTTGCCGGGGCTGACTACTTTTACATTGATAGATTCCGAGTCCAGCGCCTGCTTATAGGCATCTGCGCTGACAATAATCTCCTCCATGGCAAAACTTGGCGGCTGAGTCGCATAAACCGGCGTTGTCATCAGCGCTAACGACAACAGAATATTAACGGCGAGTTTCTTTTCTCTCATAATTCTCTCCCTATTTAGTTTTGCGAAAAGCAGTGTCAAGTCTGTTTACTATGAAAGGTATAAAAATAAGTTGAAGGATGATGCCCGGTAATCCGGCCATTATCGCTCCTGTTAGATAAACCATGGGTTGCAATTTAATCCCGACAGCTATACCCAAAATATGAACCACGATGACCGCCATAATTCTTCCCAATACCATGGCACCGATTAGTGATAGAACAAGAGACAGTCCTGTTCGATGATAAAGATACCCTCCTGCTAAGCCGTAAATGGCAAGTTCAGCCGTCATAACCGGCAATGTTGGCATGATTGGCGGCATACCTGTTATAAAGCAACTCAGGATAGGTGTAAGCAGCCCGGTAAAAAAACCGGCTTTAGGTCCTAAAAACAGTCCGGCAATAAGCACCGGAATATGCATGGGTAGAAAAACAGATCCCATAACGCCAGTCATATGAAAGACAATTGGCAGTACAAGCCCGAAGGCAATAAATACGGAACTGGCTACCATTTTATACGAGTTAGTCACTTGCTTCCTCCTTTCTTGAAAACAATAAAGCCAGAAAAAGGTTTCTCTTCATGAGAAAAAGCCTTTCCTGGCAGACAGTAAACATTATATAGTTTTCCTTATGGCTATGACCTTCAGGTCAGAAAGTGAACTCAAGTTCACCGTTACGTATATCATATATTCAGCCTTGGGCCTGGATTTCCTGCCCAACAACTAAATTTTCCAAGTTATTTGATACTTACTTAAGCTTTGAGTCCATAAGTTACCTACCTTCAAACCACACTGATAATATATGAGGCTTGACATTTGTCTATAATTTGACTAATGTCAAGCCTCATACTTCACTAATATTAATCATACATAAATACTCATCATCTTTATTTTCGGTTTGTGCACCATATTTATCCCATATTTTTTTAGATGCTATATTATCTCTTTTAATTGTTGAAGATACATATTTGATTTTTCTTATTTTCGCCTGATCAAGAACAAGTTGAAAAGCCTGACTTGTATATCCCTTGTTCCAATACGTGCTACCTATCCAATAACCTATTCGTGCTGTATGGTTGATAGTATCCTGATGGCTTAAAGATATCAGCCCTATTGCTTTTTTCCCTAAGACAATAGCAAACATATCTGCATGGTTTTCGACAATCCATTTTTTATTTGTTTCTGAAAATTCTTGTTCAGTTATTTTAACAGAGGCATTCGAGCCTAAATGCTCAATCAAATGTTTATCATTATTCAGAAACCAGATAAGCTGCATCGTATATTTATTTACATCTGCAAGAACTATATCTCGTGTACATTCATTCATAAAGTTTTACTCCCTAGTGCTAATCTATGTTAACCCGTAGT
>JAQSXM010000243.1 GCA_029256645.1 Sporomusa sp.
GTGGTTTTGTTATTAGCAGTAGAAATCCGCCCGTTTGCCATCGCCGCCTGGGCGATTATGCTCCAATACATAGCTGTATTTATTGGCATAATACTGGCGATGTCTGGCAATGTCTGATAATAGATCAAGAAAAACCTCAATCTCACCAATCGTGTTATAGATGCCGAAACTAATCCGGACTAGCCCTGGCAGCCTTTTATCATCATGGGTTTGATAGTATTTAATCTCTTCATCACTTAGCCGCAGTAGTTTTTCCACATAAGGATGGGCGCAAAACAAACCGTTACGAACAGCAATGCCTGCTTTCTGGGACAAGATTTCAGCAATCTGGCTATGATGCAGCCCCTCCAGGCTGAAAGATACCAGGCTTACCCGGGCCTCAGTCCCATCCCTGATACTAGGATGGTTAATAACCCGCCAATAGCATAGTCAATCAGTCGCTGTTCATACCTATGAATGTTGTCAAGATTTAGCTTGGACAAAGTCTCTATTGCGGTGATAAGAGCCAATACACCCATCATATTGGGAGTGCCTGCTTCACACTTGGCAGGTGGGTCATCCCATTCGATAGACTGTTGTGACACCAAACCTACAGCGCCGCCCCCTTGATAAACCGGAATGGCATTATCAAAGGTTGCTTTTGGCCCGATAAGGACCCCAGTGCCAAACGGCGCATACATCTTGTGTCCTGAGAATGCCAGGTAATCAATGTGCTCTGCCGAATCAGGCGGCCGCATGTTAACAGAAATATGCGGCACCCACTGGGCACCATCCACAAAAATCCGGGCTCCGTATTTGTGAGTCAACCGGGCAATCTTATGAATGGGATTGATATAACCGGTAACATTGGAAGCACCGGTAACGGCCACAAGTTTTACCCTACCCTCGTAGGCCTGCAGCTTTGATTCCAAACTTCTTAAAGATAGTCTGCCTGCCTTTGTTAACGCAATATAGTCTACAGTGAATTTATCCCGCCAGGGCATATCATTGGCTAAATGCTCCATATCAGTTGTTAAAACAACCTGTTCTTTTTCGGCAGCTAAGGCATAAGCTAGCATATTGATTGATTCAGTGGTATTCTTAGTAAAAATTACGACATCCCGTTTATCGGCATTAACAAACTCTCTAACGACTTCTCGCCCTTGTTCATAAAGGTCAGAGCATACAATTGACTTATACCCCTTACCGCGATGAACAGACGCATACCAGGGTGCAAATTGGGTAATTTCTCGTATTACTGCAGAAAGCGGCGGCGTAGTAGCCGCGTTATCAAAGTTAATCCCTGTAACATACTTGCCATTTGCTAAAGGTATTTTTACGTCAGTCCCGGCCACTAGTTTCCGGAAACTGCTGCCTGGGTTACGATAAATCATATTTCACCCCCGCTTTACAATAATCTAAGCGAATACGCCGTCGATATAATGTATGCTTATCGCCAAGCCCGGGGAATCGCAGTGCAGGATTTTTATCTGCATGTAGATAATTTATTATAGTTATAATGAAACGGGAAGGAGCTATGATGTTAACAGAAGAGAAAATTAAAGCAGAAGCAGATTCTCACGCCTCTTATATCCGAGGCTGTCATTATTACCAGAATAATTGTATTAAAAATCTGCATTTTTCGCTTGAAGACAATACCTTTGAAGCCCGGGTCCTCGGGCAACATCTTTATATTGTATCTGTAACGTTTTCGCAGCAGCAGAAAATTAAACATTATGCCTGTGATTGCCCGGCATTTTATAACTATGACGGCGCCTGCAAGCATGTTGTAGCCGTATTGAAAAGGATTCAACACACCTGGAACCAATATTTCAGCACTCCCGGTCAGATGACCTTAACACGCTCAACCCGGGAATTGCTGGATTTCTTCCAGATTAACGATAACAACACTACGGCAAATAAGCCACGTAAAGCAGCACTTGTAAAACTTATTCCTGTCTATAACTTCTACTTGTATAACAATAAAAAGACAAGCTACCTGGAGTTTACAATCGGCACTGAGCGGATGTATGTCCTAAAAGATATCCCCCAGCTTCTTACAGCCTTAAATTCCAAGCAAGCCATTGTTTTCGGTAAAAATTTTACCTTGAAACCGGGAGAATTTGTATTTGACGAGTTGTCAGCTGCATTAGTCAACCTTCTGCAGCATGCTTACGATGAAGAAAAGCAGCGTTCTTCCTGGAACTTCCATTCTTATTCCGGAATCAATGCGAATTCTGCCTTTGGTGAACCCCGCCGCTTTAAGCTAATTCATTCAAACCTTGTGCGTTTTTTGGAAATAATGTATGCACAGCCGTTTACAGTAGTGATTAATGATCAAACAACGCCAGGGGTCAGAGTTCAGAGTAGCCGGCCGCCGGTTGACCTTGCTGTTAAAGCCTTCGAGGATGGCTTACGGCTGTCGATGAATCTGTCCGGCGATGTATTTTACGGGCTTGATACTGATTTTCGTTATATCTATCATAACAAAACTATTTACCATGTTGATCCTGTGTTCGCCAGTTATGTAAGACGGTTATTAAACTGTTTTAATGAGAATAGAAAACCTGAACTGCATATTCCTGCGGCCACCGTTTCCGATTTTATGTCAGGTGCACTCCCGGCTCTGGAATCAATTGCCTCAGTAAAAGTAGAATCCACCGTCTACAATAAATTTCATAAAGAACAACTGGAGAAACGCATATATCTTGATCGATTTGGCGCTGGAATAAGCGCTAGGATTGAGTTTTGCTACGGCGACTCAATTATAAACCCACTTAGCGACACCGGGCCAGGCGATGTGACAATTGCAGGCAAGTGGCTCCTCCGTTCGACTGCTCAGGAAAGGGAATTATTAAATATTTTCCAGCGCTACGGTTTTTCCTGGTCAGCAGACCGCCTGGTTCTGGCGGAAGAAGAAGCAGCTTACAGTTTCTTGCAGCAAGCTTTGCCCGAACTCCACAACAGTGCAGAAATCCTTTATGCCGATGATTTGCACCAGATTAAAATCAAGCCGGCCGGCAAAATTGCCGCTGGCGTAAGACTTAATACAGAGACCGACATGCTGGAGTTCTCACTTCAGCTTGAAGATATATCCCCTCAGGAATTAATTGCTTTGTTAGCTGCTTATAAGCTAAAAAAACGCTATCATCGCCTGCCGGACGGTTCTTTTATCACGCTTGATTCCCCGGAATTTCAAACAGCTGCCGGTTTAATTGATGAATTGAGTCTGGACCCGGCAGATATTGAAAAACAGGTTGTAGAGCTGCCAAAATACCGCGCCCTCTATCTGGACAGTCTGGCACGCGAAACAACTGACTTTACCGTTGAGCGCAGTAGTGCCTTTAAGCATATGGTACAAGATATCCGTGAACCCCAGGATATTGAATATACAATCCCTCAAGGTATCCAGGGCAAACTCAGGGACTATCAGAAAACAGGGTACAAATGGCTTAAGTCACTGTCTAATTACGGTTTAGGCGGCATTTTAGCCGATGATATGGGGTTAGGAAAAACCTTACAGGTACTTACTTTTATTCTTTCAGAAAAAGAGAATACCCCCGCCCCGTCACTTGTCATCGCCCCGACCTCACTTGTTTATAACTGGCGGGAAGAGGTTCTGAAGTTTGCACCCAGCCTAAAGGTTAGCGTTATCGCCGGACAACCCTCCGAGCGTTTAGAACAGTTCAAAGATATTGACAACGCCGATATAGTTATCACCTCGTATGGCCTTATTAAGCGCGATATTGATTTTTATGAGCAAAGAACCTTCAAATACTGTTTTCTTGATGAGGCCCAGCATATTAAAAACCCCAACACCTTAAGCGCCAAATCAGTAAAGCAAATCAAAGCCAAAAGCTATTTTGCCCTAACCGGTACCCCCATTGAAAACACGCTGACAGAGTTATGGTCAATCTTTGATTTTCTTATGCCTGGTTATTTACGTACCCACAAAGCGTTTATTAGTCGTTTCGAAATTCCTATTATCAAAAATAACGATCAGAAAGCGCTCCAGGAGTTAGGGCGTCAAATTAAACCCTTTATTATGCGGCGTATGAAAAAAGCGGTTCTTAAAGAACTACCGGAAAAAATCGAGAGTAAAATGGTTAACGAAATGACGACAGCCCAAACCAGGCTATATGCAGCCTGGCTCTTAAAGGCCAAATCAGAGTTTGAAGCTGAGGTCAGTGCCAACGGGTTTGAAAAGAGTCAAATTAAGATCCTGTCACTACTAACCAGACTCAGGCAAATCTGTTGCCATCCCTCATTATTTATTGAAAACTACCAAGGCAGCAGCGGCAAGCTGGAGATGCTCCAGGAATTAATCAGAGATGCAACAGACGGTGGTCACCGCATCTTATTGTTTTCACAATTTACCGGCATGTTGGCCTTAATTAGACAGGAACTCGAAACCATGAAAATCAGTTATCATTATCTGGATGGAGCAACCAAGGCTGAAACCAGACTCAGTCTTGTCAATTCTTTCAATGCTGGTGAAAAATCAGTTTTTCTTATCTCGCTTAAGGCAGGCGGCACAGGGCTTAATCTGACCGGGGCAGATATGGTAATTCACTATGACCCCTGGTGGAACCCGGCTGTCGAAGACCAGGCCACAGACCGCGCCTACCGGATTGGTCAAAAAAATTCTGTTCAAGTCTATAAACTCATTACCAGGAATACTATTGAAGAAAAAATATATCTACTACAACAGAAAAAGAAAGAATTGATTGACACCCTGATCAAGCCTGGTGAAAACTTCTTAACCAAGATGAATGAGGCTGAGATTCGGGATCTCTTTACACTGTAGGACCATTACCTGGATTTGAGGTAATTTTGCAACACTTGTTGTTTATTTATTGCTATTCGCTCCAATATTGGATAAAATAATTCCAGGCATTGCCACAAATAAACGCGAGGAAGCTGTTGTTTATGAAGATATTTGCCATAGCCGACACCCATTTATCAGGAGAACCTCCGTCTAAGCCAATGAGTATCTTTGGCAGACACTGGGAAGGGCATTGGGATAAAATTAGAGCAAGCTGGCAGGAACAGGTAGCCGAAGAGGATGTTGTCCTTATTGCAGGCGACATCTCCTGGGCAATGAAACTACCTGATGCCCTGATCGATTTGAATGCTATTTCCTGCCTGCCGGGAAGAAAAATCATAGTGCGCGGTAATCATGACTATTGGTGGCAGTCAGTTAAAAAAATGACAACAGCCGTTGAGGGTAAAATTGAGTTTCTCAATAACAACTTCGCCGGTGTGGGTGAATGGGCTATCTGTGGCAGCCGGGGCTGGACATGCCCGGAGGATCCGCTGTTTAAAGCTGGAGATCAGCCTATTTTTGACCGTGAACTGCTGCGCGTAGAGGCCTCCCTCATGGCGGCCCGGGATGCCGGCTTCTCCCGTATCCTCCTTATGCTTCATTTCCCGCCTTTTTATGACCATAATACGGAAAAAGGCTTTGCTGGCCTGATCGCTAAATATAATGTAGAAATCTGCATTTATGGTCATCTGCACAGCGACTCAATTAAAAATGCGGCTACCGGTATAATTAACGGTGCCGCCTACTATCTGGTATCCTGTGATGCACTGGACTTTAAGGTTAAACAACTTATTTAAGTGACTGCCCTAGCTAAAAATGCCCAAAATTAGACCTAACCCCTTTTCTATTAAATCAAAATAAACGAGGACGCCTGCGGCAACCAAGACACCTCCGGCTGCCTGTTGTATGAGCGGCAGCCATTTATATACACGCTGAACTTTATTAAGGTAGCGGTTAATTAAGATGGCAATGATCAAAAAGGGCAGGCAAAATCCCATAGCATAGCTAAACAATAAGAAGGCCCCCTGGCTGACAGTGGCCGTTGCACCGGCATACATAAGCACAGTAGCTAAAATCGGACCAGTGCAGGGTGTCCAGCCGGCAGTAAATGCCAGCCCCAGTAAGAAGGCGCCGCCGGGACCGGCAAAGGCTCCCTGTAACAGAGGCCGGTATTCCCGGGCAAGGCCGGGAATCTTCAGAACACCAAGGATCTGTAATCCCATAACAATCATGAAAACTGCCCCTGCTTTTCGAATAACCTCCTGGTATTCGAAAAATAGCTCACCAATATAAGATGCGGTTGCGCCCATGGCCACAAATATTAA
>JAQSXM010000244.1 GCA_029256645.1 Sporomusa sp.
GACTATTGGCGCAATGGAAACTAACAAAGTTCTCTTTATTATTTTCTTCCTTATTGATATACTTTTTCTCGGCCTTGCTGCAGATGCATTAGGATTAGGCCACGGCTGGCACACTATGGCTGCCTGGGCTGAGCTTATGATTGCATTAGTTGGTTTTTACGGCAGCGCCGCAGTTACCCTGAATACGCACTTTGGCAAACAATTCTTACCAACAGGCAAACCTTTTGGTATCTTCAAGTAAACGCTGCTCATAAGCAAGAGCCCCTGCAAAAGCGTGGGGCTCTTGCTTATTCTTTTTTTGTATTGTTTGTTTGCTTTAAATGCTCTAATCTTTTAGCAAAACCGGCCTCTAAACCATTAGCGGTAGGCTGATAATAGCTGCGATGTTTAAGCTTATCAGGCATATATTCTTGCTTAACAAAGCCTTCATCATAGTCATGGGGATAAAGATATCCCTTGCCATTACCAAGGTCACGTGCGCCGCGGTAGTGAGCATCACAAAGCTGGGGAGGAACAGTCCCGTAATCAAGGCTGCGAACATCTTCTATAGCGGCATCAATACCCTTGTAAGACGCATTACTTTTAGGCGCACAGGCCAGATATACCACAGCTTGCGCTAACGGAATCCGACCTTCAGGCATGCCGATGAATTGTACAGCCTGGGCTGCAGCCATTGCAATAACGAGAGCCTGAGGATCTGCGTTACCGATATCTTCAGAAGCACAAATAACAAGCCTTCTGGCAATAAACTTAACATCTTCCCCCGCCTCCAGCATCCGCGCAAGATAATGCAGCGCCGCATCCGGATCTGAACCTCGCATGCTTTTGATAAATGCTGATACCACATCATAGTGATTATCGCCTTTTTTATCATAGGCCTGCAGCTTTTCACCGGCCACTGTTTCAATAATTTCAGAAGTAATTACATTAGATTGCACAGGGTCAAGCATTGCAGCCGCTTGTTCAATGATATTGAGCGCTGTTCGGGCATCACCACCAGATATCGCTACAATTTTAAGAAGTGTATCCTGGTTACAGACAATTTCCTCTTGGCCCAGCCCACGCTCCCGGTCAGTTAACGCCTGCTCTAATATCCGGATGATTCCCTGCTCATCAAGACGCTTTAACCGTACTACCCGCATGCGTGAAAGCAGCGGCGAATTAACTTCAAAATAGGGATTTTCGGTGGTTGCGCCAATTAGGATAATAGTACCATTCTCAACATAGGGCAGCAGGACATCCTGCTGTCCTTTATTGAATCTATGAATTTCATCCACAAATAAAATTGTTCGCCGCTGCTGGAGCCTCAGCCGTTCTTTAGCGCTTTCAATCACTTTCCGGATATCGGCGGTACCGGCAGCTACCGCATTTAATTTTTCAAAATGACTGCCTGTTGTTTGCGCAATAATATGAGCAAGTGTTGTCTTACCGGTTCCCGGCGGTCCATATAGAACAACTGACGGTATGTTATCATTTTCAATCATTCGCCGTAAGAACTTACCACGGCCAATTATCTCTTCCTGCCCAATGTATTCTTCTAGCGTTCTTGGCCGCATTCTGACGGCCAATGGTCTACTATCCTTCACTTGCGGTTCAAATAAATTCGTAGTAAACAAGTCCACATTATCACCCTTTTACTGTACTTGCCAATACTTTAGCTGTATAGTTGATATCACTGCCGGTAATTCCATGATGGGTTACCATACGGATTTTATAGTCACCAAATTGGCTGATCTTAATACCTTGCTCAGCTAAACGTGCTGTTATTTGAGCAGCCGGTATTCCAATTGAAGTAGTATCTATTACAAGAATATTGGTTTCAACAGTATTAGCATCAAACCCGATATCCATGTTGGCAATTGCATTGGCAAGCATGCCAGCATTATCGTGATCCTCACTAAGACGCTCAACCATTGAGGACAAGGCAACAATGCCAGCTGCCGCAATGATTCCCGCTTGTCTCATTCCCCCACCGAGCATTTTGCGATAGCGGCGACATTTATCAATAAACTCCTGTGTACCAGCCAGCAGTGAGCCTACCGGAGCACATAGACCTTTCGACAAACAGAACATAATTGAATCGGTATAACATGTTAGCTTATCTATGCTTACTTTATTCCGGATCGCCGCATTAAAAATTCTGGCGCCATCAGTGTGAATCTGGATATTATTATTTCTACTAAGTGTATAAATGCTGTCAAGAACATCTATGGGATAGCTCACACCACCGGCCCGGTTATGGGTGTTTTCCAGGCAAATAAGTGAGGTGGCCGGTTGATGAATGTCCTGTGGACGAATAGCTGCTGAAATTAATACTGAAGTCAAAATGCCGTTTGTTCCCGGAATGGTTTTGGCCTGAACACCTGATAAGGCAGCAATTCCCCCCACCTCATAGAAAAATATGTGAGAATCCGCCTCACATATAAGCTCATCACCCCGTTGCGTATGGGCTAAAATGGCCAGTTGATTTCCCATGGTGCCACTGGTTACAAATAAACTGGCCTCCTTTCCTGCCATACGTGCACCTAATTCTTCAAGCTCTTTTACTGTCGGATCTTCACCATATACATCATCGCCCACCTCTGCCCGGTACATTGCCTCACGCATTTGAGGTGTCGGCATCGTTACTGTATCGCTTCGCAAATCAATATATCTCAACACGGTCACTCCTATCAAAGCTACTTATTATCTACTATGGAGTATTCTGAGTAAACAACCGAAAATCCTGGGTTAAAAAACAAAAATACGATAAAAAACACGACCATCATATCCCGAAAAGGCAGGATACAATAGTCGTGTTTAGTTTGTTATATAAGAAGCTTAGACGCGCCGTAAGAACCCAAGCGGTTTGCCGATGGGCAGAACAACCCGGCCTGCAAACTTGTTCAGAAAAATAGCGCCACTCGCATAGAAACCAAGGATGCTGATACCAAGCTCAGACCAGGCCGCAATTGAATGTGCCCAGTGGAACCCCCAGGAATCAAGAGCAAGACAAATTAACAGAACATCAATTAACACCATAATACCAATAAAAACTTTGTTAGTATCCAGGGATGCTACCGTAGCAAATAGGGAAAAAATGAAATAGCCAAAGAATGCGAAGCCCAGTTGACTAACATCAGCCTGCGCAGCAAGAGCGGCCCCGAATACCCCGCCTTTGATCATCCAAGCCATTGCAACACTATACCAGAAAAGGCCAAATGCCCCTAAGACGGTTGCGCCGAAGAGATTGTTGTGCTTAAAATCCCAATACGAGGCAACAAATTGAGCAGTAGCTCCCAGGAAAAAAGCCCAAGGGATAAGGAATGCAGTACCTGACGTCCAACCCAATTTTTGGGATGCTGCGACCAATGTTACCATGGCCAGGCCAAAGACGCCTAATGGAGTGGGATCAGCGATAACTTCAGAAATTTTTTGTACTTCACCAGTTGTGTTGCTCATGATATCCCCCTATCAAAAAATATACTCAATAAAGATATCATAAATAGAATAAAACGTCAATTATTGTCGAAATAAAGTATGAAAATATTTTGTCATTTAGGGGGAGTTGTCCTGGTTAAGGCGATACGATATAAAATCTTTCGAAAAAAGACAAAAAAATACACGCTCATTCCCCATCATGTCGTATTGCCTTTGTTTTGAACCTGCCCTCGGCAGGTGGGTGCTCGCCTGATTACTTTGTGTGTCCCATAAAAACAGGGCATACAGGCCATAACCAGAGACAGGCTCCCAAAGTAGATGTGTTGGCTCAAAACATAGGCAGTACACGCACACAATAGGGGGTGAGCGCGATTTTTTTGTTCGCTTTTATATTATCAAATAAATCACGCAATTGCAAGAGTTTGGTTAGCGGTATATTCTTCCAAATAGGGGAGGATTATTTTTTAGCAGCAATCTCTGTTTTGATAAATAATTCTTTTAGCTGACGCGGCCCGACTTCTGACGGTGATTGCATCATCATCTCTGAAGCGCTTTGGGTCTTAGGAAAAGCAATAACATCGCGAATAGAGGCTCGTTTAGCCATAAGCATAACCAAACGGTCTAAGCCAAAGGCAATACCACCGTGTGGCGGAGTGCCGTATTCAAAAGCCTCGAGTAAGTAACCGAATTTTTCTACAGCTTCTTCAGGAGTTAGGCCGATCGCCGAAAATACTTTTTCCTGTAGGCTACGGTTATAAATCCGGATGCTGCCGCCGCCCAACTCAATACCGTTAAGCACCATATCATAGGCTTTAGCTTTAATCTTGCCGGGTTCGCTTCCCAAATATTGAACGTCCTCGTCACGTGGTGATGTAAACGGATGGTGCATAGCAACCCACCGTTTGTCTTCTTCGTCATATTCAAACATGGGGAAATCAATAACCCATAGGAATGATAGTTTGTCTGGGTCGATTAGGTTGAGACGGCGGCCCATTTCCAGTCTAAGCTGACCTAGGGCGGCAGCTACAACTTTAGGTTTATCGGCAACAAACAGCAGTAGGTCGCCAGTCTCAGCCTGAGCTGCAGCTGTCATTTTATTAATTGTATCTTCGCTAAAGAACTTTGTAATCGGTGATTTCAGACCCTCATCAGTATAAGATATCCAGGCTAAACCCTTAGCGCCATATGTAGCAACATAGTCTACAAGGCCATCAAGTTCACGGCGGGGAGCGTTGGCATAACCTTTAACATTAATAACCTTAACCTGACCGCCGTTAGCCAGCACAGAATCAAATACTTTAAACCCGGAATCTTTAAAAATACTTGATAAATCAATCAGTTCCATACCAAAACGAAGGTCAGGCTTATCTGATCCATAACGTGCCATCGCCTCTTCATAAGTTAACCGCACAAAGGACGTGGGCACCTCGGCACCGATACCTTCTTTAAAGATGTAAGCAATCATTTGCTCCATAAGCGATAAGATTTCTTCTCTGTCAATAAATGACATTTCAATATCAAGCTGGGTGAACTCGGGCTGACGGTCAGCTCTTAAGTCTTCATCCCTGAAGCAGCGAGCAATTTGAAAATACCGTTCCATACCGGCTACCATTAACAACTGTTTATAGATTTGCGGCGATTGGGGCAGAGCATAGAACTTGCCTGGATTTACCCGGCTTGGCACCAAATAGTCTCTGGCACCTTCAGGTGTGCTTTTAGTAAGAATCGGGGTTTCAACTTCAAGAAAACGGTGTTTATCCAAGAAGTCCCGCATTGACTTGGCCACCCGATGCCTGAGCATAAGGTCTTTTTGCATTTCAGGACGCCGTAAATCAAGATAGCGGTACTTTAACCGCAGAATTTCATCAACATCAATGTTGTCTTGAATATAAAAAGGCGGTGTTTTGGCCATATTTAAGATTTTCAGTTCATTGCCATATACTTCGATGGTGCCTGTATCCATATTAGGATTAATAGTACCTTCAGAACGAACTTTTACAACGCCACGTACCGCCAGCACAAATTCATTGCGAACCATCTCGGCCTTGATAAAAGCGTCTTTATTAACATCAGACGAAAATACCACTTGAACGATACCTGAACGGTCCCGCAAATCAATAAAGATAAGCCCGCCATGATCACGCCGCCTTGAAACCCAGCCGCACAGAGTGACCTCCTGTCCGGTATGATCCTGGTTCAAATCATTGCAAGCGTGGGTTCGTTTCAACCCCTGCATTGTGTCAATTGCGTTAATTGTTTCAGAACTAGCAG
Source organism: Sporomusa sp. (assembly GCA_029256645.1). The sequence continues at coordinate 5,692 of JAQSXM010000244.1, forward strand.
TTTCTAGTTGTGCCATTACTTCTCCATCCCCTCTATAATCATATGTACCAGTTCAGCCCTATTGATTAATTCCTGGCTGCCTGTTTCCATATTTTTTAACATCACTTTATTTT
>JAQSXM010000245.1 GCA_029256645.1 Sporomusa sp.
CAGTACTACCCGGAGGATATGATCACCGACCAGCCTGAACGGCTGGTTATCGCTGAGCTCATTAGAGAAAAAGTGCTGCATTTAACCAAAGAGGAGATCCCGCACGCGATCCTTGTGGACATTGAAGAAATTACTACAAGGCATAATGATGACCTATATGTTAGAGCTGTCATCTATGTGGAGCGAGACTCGCAAAAAGGCATTGTAATCGGTGCTGGTGGGCACCTGCTTAAGGATATCGGCCGGCTCGCACGTGCCGATATTGAGAATCTTTTGGGCTCGAAAGTCTATCTGGATTTATGGGTTAAAGTGAAGAAAGACTGGCGTAACCGCGCTAATGTTTTAAAAAGTTTTGGTTTTGATTGAGCTTAGGAAAGTTTTTGAGGCTACCGCTCAGCGGTAGCCTATTCATTTATTGACCAATACGATGCTTAATGGTATCATTTGTAAGGAGAGGTGAATTAATGAAGTGGGTTTATAAATATTTTATTAATGGGCTAATTGTCATTGTCCCGATTGCACTTACGGCAGTTGTAGTTATTAATATCTTTGCATTTACCGAACGTCTTTTAGGGCAATATCTGCCAATTCATTTTCCGGGTTTAGCACTCGCTGTTGTCTTATTTTTGATTGTTTTTGTTGGCTGGTTATCTTCTCACTGGATTTCAAAAAAAGTCATTAATTATTGTGAACGAGTGGTAGGCTCTATACCTGTAGTTAAATTTATTTATAATAGTGTCAAGCAAATATCAACAGCCGTATTTGAATCACAGAAATTATTAGAAAATGCGGTACTGGTGCCATATCCCCATCCTGAGGTTAAGGCCCTTGGATTTGTTATGCCGGAATTATCGGCTCCGCTAGCCGAAAAATTTTCAGAAGAGCATGTATGCGTGTTTGTCCCTATGAGCTTAAATCTAACTTCAGGATTTAATATTATCCTACCAAGGCGGGACATAATACCTTTAGATGTAACAAGCGAAAGTGCACTGCAATATGTTATTACAGCTGGCGCAATTATGCCCCGCAGTAATGATTCCAATAACTAGGGGAGAGATGCGTTATCGATTCGCCTTTATTCAGTTTAATTAAACTGGGGGCTGCAATTTTACTGGTTTTAGTCAATGGTTTTTTTGTGTTAGCTGAGTTTTCGTTAGTCAAAATCCGCAAGACCAGGCTGGAAGAATTGGCTCATCAGGGTAACAGCAGGGCTAAATTAGCCTTAAAGGTGGTTGCTTCTTTTGACACTTATCTAGGTGCGACCCAGTTGGGCATTACCCTAGCGTCCCTCGCACTAGGTTGGTTAGGTGAACCGGCAATATCATCTTTATTAGAGCCTGTTTTGCTTACATATGTTCCACTTTCTGAGTGGATGATTACTGCTATAAGTATTGCATTAGGCTTTATACTTATTACCTTTTTACACATTGTTATCGGTGAACTTGTGCCAAAGTCAATGGCTATCCAAAGGGCTGAGAACATGGCGCTGGCTTGTGTCTGGCCATTATATATTTTTCACAAGCTTGGTTACCCGATTATTCTACTGTTTAACCGTACTGCCCAATTTATATTGGGTATGCTGGGAATTAAGGCTGTCAATGAAGCGGACCTGACTCATTCTGAAGAAGAACTGAGAATGATTGTGAGTGCCAGTCACCGCGGTGGGGTACTAAATCAGATGGAAAGTGAGCTCATAGACAATGTTTTTGACTTTGCTGACCGCTTAGCCAGGGAAATTATGTTGCCGCGCCAGGATATGATCTGCCTATTTGCTGATGATACCTTTGCCGAAAACATGAAGGTGGTACGGGAGACCGGACACACCCGGTATCCTTTATGTGTCGAGGATAAAGATCACATTATTGGCATGGTTCATATTCGTGACCTAATGGATTTTGATATAAGTTCTGATAGTGAGCGTGATTTAACATCGATAGTTCGGGAGATATTAGTAGTACCTGAAGGTATGTCTGTTGCTCACCTTTTGCAGGTTATGCGGCGTAAGCGTACTCATTTGGCTGTTGTTGCTGATGAATACGGTGGTACTGCCGGTTTAGTAGCCCTTGAAGACGTAATTGAGGAGATTGTCGGCGACATTCAGGACGAACATGATGTAATTGAAGATATAGAGATTCAGCGTTTGTCTGACGGGAGTTATGAGTTTGATGGCCGGGTGCTGTTAGATGATGTAACTGAACTCCTGAATATCCGTTTAGAAGACCATGAGGAGGATACTGTTGGTGGTTATATATTTGGAATGTTAGGGCGACGTCCTGAAATTGGCGACAAGGTAAATATTGGTGATTACTCATTTGAGGTGCTCCGAGTCAACGGATTTAGGGTTGTAAGAGTGAAGGCTGTACCGCTATTCCCACTTGAAATAGCTGAAGAGGTATAGTTTTAAATTTAATAGGGTTGAGGCTAATCCTGCCTGCCAATATAAGAGTGAAGGGATGATGTCGAGTGTTATTACGGGAAACAATGTGGGAGATTTTTTTAAGTACCGGTAATATCGATGCTTACCTTACCTATCGTGCCTGTTTAGATTCCCATACCAGTCAGCATGAATCAACCGATGAATCCAGCGAACTATTAGTAGTACCAGAATATCTTTGGAATAACTTATTACGAGAGTTACGTGAGGTTAGATGGCAGTAGAGTATCAAACTGAAGCCATTCTGTTGGCGGCTCGCGATTGGAGTACAGCTGACAGAATGGTCACTTTGTTTTCGCGTGAATATGGTATTGTTACCGCTATGGCGTATGGTGCCCGTCAACCCAGGAATCGTTTGGGTGGCAGCCTGCAGACTTTCTCTCATTTAAATTTGTCCATATCCTCCGGTAGTAAAGGCATGGATACAATCAGACAGTGTGAAATACAAACCTCATTTCGGCAAATTCGGGAAGATTTAACAAGATTAGCTTATGCCAATTTTATTTCCGAATTAACAACCGGACTATGGCCGGAACGCCAGACTGAGCCGGAGGTGTTTGACACACTATTAATTGTATTGAATTTGCTCGTAGACCGCAATCCGCGTATTGCTGCGCTGGTGGGTGCCTGGCATTTGATGGTATTTGCCGGGTTTCAGCCTCAATATGAGCTCTGCACCCGGTGTGGACAAGAGCTAAGCTTGCCTGCCTACTTTAGCTATTCTGATGGTGGTGGTATGTGTTGTGCCTGCAGTTCACCCGGCATTCCGGCGTTTGAGCAGTCAGATAAAATTTTTCTGGACAAATTGTTTACAATGGATTTAACTCAACCGGGGCAGTTTGCTGTTAACTCTAAAACGCTGGCTAATGCAGAGCGATTGTTATATGGTTTTGTGCGGCACCAATTGGAACGTCCATTAAAATCCTTAGATTTTATCAACCAAATTAATGCCTTATAAATAGGCATAATTACTGTATAATCGGGGAAGCTAACCCAAAACTATTGGGGGTTATACAAGATGGATATTACTTTAGAGAAAATTGATATGATTCGTGAACGTACAGGGGTGTCTTACCGGGAAGCCAAAGGGGCGTTAGAACGCAATGCAGGCAATGTAATTGAGACCCTGATTGAGCTTGAGGATAAGAATAAAACCAACTGGACAGAAGAGTTCTCGGTCCGTTCGACCGAGGTCATTGATAAAGTTAAGGAACTTATCCGTGAAGGGAACGTTAACAAGATACGTGTCAAGCATGATGGGCGGGTGTTGGCGGAAATACCAGTAGCACTGGGAGCCATTGGCGCTGTTGTGTTGCCGCAGCTGGCAGCTTTGGGCGTGCTGGTGGCAGTATTTAAACGTTGTACTATTGAGGTAGTAAGGCGTGATACGGAGCAGGTTGATGTCAAAGAGGAAGAGGCCGAGGAAGAAATGGACAAGTTCCCCAGAGATGTATATTAGGCTTTAAACTGCAAAAATAGCTCATTAAAAACATTCTTCACATATGGAGGGTGTTTTTTTATTCCCCATAAAATCAGTAAAAACTGACCCGGAAGCCAGAAGGATAAAATGGTTAAATGTTGAAAATATTGTAATATTATCTTAAGAATGAAAGGATGTGTGTAATGCTCGACATATTAGAAGATAATGAGTTTTTCAAACTTCTATTTAAAATCATTCCAGCTGGAATAATTCTGGCAGACGCAAATGGGTATGTGCATGCAATAAATCCAGAAGGAAATAGAATATTTTGTGTGAAACCGCTTAATGATAATGTTCTTCGCCGTGGCGGAGAATTGCTGCATTGCATTAATGCTAAGAATGGGTGTGGCTCTTCTGCTAATTGTGAGAATTGTCTACTTAGGGCTAATGCGATGTTGGCAATCAATGGGAAAACGGTTTCCCGACAGAAAGGTAAGTTTGCAGTTATCAAGGATAATGAGATAAAAGAATTTGTATTCCAGGTAACTGCGGCTCCGCTTGTGTACAAACAATACACAATGTCTATTTTAATCATTGAAGATATATCTTTAATTACAGAGCTTTCAGGGTTAATTCCAATTTGTTCATCTTGTCATAATATCCGAAATGAGAAAGGTGAATGGACGAATATCTCAAAATACTTACAGGAACATTCTGAGGCACAATTCACACATGATTATTGTCCTGACTGTTCACACCAATTATTAAATAAGCGATCAAAACCTGAATCTAGACCTAAGTAATCAATATCCCCTTGATTTTCCTATATTTCCATGATAAAATTTTGAGCATTGGATACTCTAGTTACTACTAGATAGTACCTCTAAATATAGCAATGCGGGAATAAGTAACCTTTACTGCAGCGAACCAGGGATAGTGTAAGCCTGGTAATATAAAGGTGAAAGGCCTTCCCAAGCTACAGGAGGAAATCCTAGGCTGATTCCACAATACTGCATCAGTCTTGAGAGAGTAAAACCTGTAATATATTAAGGCGGGTCGTTTGTACACGACCAATCAGGGTGGAACCGCGGGAACAACATCTCGTCCCTGTAACTTGAGTATAAGTTACTGTGATGAGATGTTTTTATTTTTATTAGGAGGTTAAGTATATGACATTCCAGGAGATAATCCTGACACTGCAAAATTTTTGGGCAGAACAGAACTGTATAATTCAACAGCCTTATGATGTGGAAAAGGGCGCGGGAACGATGAATCCGGCAACGTTTTTACGGGCCCTGGGACCTGAGCCATGGAATGTGGCTTATATTGAGCCGTCGCGTCGTCCGGCAGACGGTCGCTATGGTGATAATCCCAACCGTTTGTTCCAACACCATCAATATCAAGTTATTATGAAACCGTCACCAGCTAATATTCAGGAATTATACCTGACTAGTCTGGCTAAGCTGGGAATTGATCCGGAAAAACACGATATCCGCTTTGTTGAGGACAACTGGGAGTCACCGACACTGGGAGCCTGGGGACTAGGCTGGGAAGTGTGGCTGGACGGTATGGAGATTACTCAATTCACCTACTTTCAGCAAGTAGGCAGTATTGATGTTAAGCCTGTATCTGTAGAAATTACCTACGGTCTAGAACGACTAGCTATGTATATTCAAGGCAAAGAAAATGTTTTTGACATCGAATGGATAAATGGCGTTACTTATGGGGATATTTTTCATCGCAATGAAGTCGAACAATCGCATTATAATTTTGAAATTGCCGATACTGAATTACTGTTCAAGCTGTTTGATATGTATGAAAAGGAAGCGATTAGGGTAATTGAACTGGGTTATGTGCTTCCGGCATATGACTATGTGTTAAAGTGTTCTCACAGCTTTAATTTGCTTGGCGCCCGTGGCGCAATCAGCGTTAGTGAACGTAC
>JAQSXM010000246.1 GCA_029256645.1 Sporomusa sp.
TTCTCCAATACTCTAATTTCTTTTTCCAGTTTTAGTAGTTCATCAGTATCTTCCAGAGGGTCTTGTTGTTCCTTTTCGGTATACACAGCAGCGGCAGTTTCAGTTTCAGCACGTTGCCCCCGCGCACGGGCAGCCTCTTCCGCTTGCAATGACGCTTCAATCGCATCAGCGGCCTCATACGCCGCCGCCGCTTCAGCAAGCGCCTGCTTCGATTCTTCACTTAAGACGGCAGCACGGGCAACAGCGGCTTTCGCCTGCTCTGCCGCCTCCTGCGCCCCGATTGCCGTTTGTTCAGCCTGAATGGAATACTGGAGTAATATTTTTTGCGCTTCAGCAGCATATAGTTCCGCTTCTACCGCTTCAATCTCAGCCTTTTGGGCGTATTTTTCCGCTTCTGCCCTATCCCGCGCCGCTTGTTTCTCATCAAGAATATCCTGGGCGGCAGCGATCGCTGCCGCTACAGTATCCCGGGCCTCCGGCGGAACACTAAGGGCCGAACTGGCCAAAGCCATGGGCTGTTGTGACAAGAGAGACAAGCAACATAGTACGCTCCAACAAGATAAATGACGACGCATAGCACCACTCCTCTAATCAAAACCCGCATCCTAAGGGCGTTTACGCATAAAGAACATTAACGCCAGGGTAGCGGCAAGTACCGCTATGAAAACTGCCAGATACGTACCGGCAACCCCGCCTGTACCTGATAATAGTATACGAAGCCACTCAAAACTGCTTTTTCCGGCTGTGGCAGGTTGTACAAAGGACACATGATTCCCCTGCGCATCAACCAAGCTTAACTGCCCGGCCAAAAGCTTCTATCTACCAAAGCAAGCTTTAATAAATTGTTCATTCGATCCGGACTTGAATACATAAACGCATAAAGCAACCGGTCACTATCAATTCTCCCAAGCTGACAAATATCAAAAGCACTCATCGCGGCAGGCAGCGCGTCCAGCCAGGAAGCAACATGATAGCCACCGTCAGCTTCCGGAAAAACCGACAAATATTTTTTCAGCCCACTCCACTGGGCGGCATCATTATTTTTTCCCAATGCAATAACTGTACCCTGTGCCTGTTTCGCGTCAAATGATGCAATAGTTTGAACCTGCCAGGTTAAATTGCTCTTATTCTGCTGTCCGATCAAATAAGCTAGCTTAAATGCTGCACTAAGTTCTTCCTGTGACAGTTTTTCCGGCAAAAGCATAGTTAGATTCACCATACCGTCGGGACTGACAAAAAAGTTGCCAGGAAAATCATCCAGGACAGGCATACGTTCAACACTACCTTGTTCCAGGAAAACGCTCGTCTCTTTTTCTATTACCGACCAGGCTACCTCATCGTAGCGTTTGGAACAATCAATAATGCCCAAGTCATGATAGAAGCCAAAACGAACCTGCCAGAATGGTTTGTCTAATTCAGATGCCGGGATAGGTACTTTCAAAATTCCTTTTTCAGCATTCTCAGCCGCTAATGCGGTTGCCCTGAGTGGTATATTATTAAGGTAAAGGGTAACCGCCGACTTCTTAGGGTCCAATATCCTGGAATGACGAAAACGCAGTTCAATGTAAGAACCGTCTCCAATCTTATAGTTAGGTGGTCGGGGAATATTGATAACTGCCTCCTGATGAAACGCTCCCGCCACCGTAATATCCTCCTGATAACCTAAATCAGCCAACGTGTACCGGCCTTTTTTCCCTTGAACGGTATTGGCTGCACTTACCGCTTCAGGTGCTAAAGGCGAGGTTAAAACAATTTGTTCTCCGAAAAACGTTTTGACTAATTGCGTTCGGCTTAAAGCATTCGCCGCCTTAGCCATACTGTTACTGGTTTCGCCAGTAATGAAGAGCCGGCTGTACCCGTTCGGAAGAGCAGTCAAGGTTAAAACAGGTGCGTCATTCGCCACAGTCTGATTTAGCAGCCATTTACTGGTCAAACCGAACACAACCTCATTAGCCGGAACCTGCCCTGGCTCACCGGTCCGCACCTCCAGACGGTGCGGCGCCCCGGCTAATCCACGCGCCCCCCAGTTAGTCGCCAGATTTAAGAGTGCAGCTATGGTATTCCGGTCAGGATCTTCCGGCAGATAAATAACCGTGTTTACTTTGGTGGCAAGGTAATCATCCAGAAATGGTCTTGGATAGCTTGATAGTGTATAAGAAGCATGGGCCATACCAAAGCTAATCCGGGTTTCAGGCCGGATAATAAACCAGTTGGCAGTATTATCAATATCGCGGCACAACCCGTCAATTGTCCGGTGGACAACTGCTACACTGACTTCATTAATACCTGTTCTGAATTGATTGACAGGCAATGGCACCTGCCAATTACCCCTGGGAGCTGGTTGTACCTCTAAAAGCCGGCTGGCTACCGGAACTCCATTGACAGAAATGGTCATTGTTGAAATGTCCGGCCTTGTGGTCGGCGAATAAGAATACCAAAGATCTAAAACCACAGGTTCAGTAATGGTCGCTCCGGAATGTATTTCAAAATAACCGGACACGCTGGCATTCGGGTTACGTAAAACAGTATCTTCAGTAAAAAGGTTCAAAATATAACGATCTGATGCCACTGCCGGTACTGGTGCTGCTGCTCCAGTGTGGCAACAAGAAAAAATTATGAGCATGAGTAGCAAAGAGAATTTTCGGTAAAAATTTTTTTTAATTTTACTGGTCATCGTGAACTCCTCTCAGTTTTATACCAATGAAACCCGGTCTTTCTTAAAAACATTCGTTTAATCAATAGATAACTTGCTTTAAAAACCAATATGATCCACAGTTGGCTGTACGTAAAATACATGAGTGCAGTTATGGCTAGATTCTTCATATCGCCCTCTCCTCTCTCCAGGGAAAGCGATATATAGGTTTCCGCAATAAATAAAACATAGGCAAGCAGCCAAATAATCCCGAATGGTCCGCTAACAGTAAGTTTAGCAAGACCCAGAATCCCTAAAATAAAAATCGTATCAGAAACTATGATCGCTACAAAGAAAACAAAATAAGTGCAAGTAAAATAAATAATATCAGCACCAATACGAAGATCTTTTAATGTAAATAGTTTTAATAGGTAATGCCCGATAATCCACATATTACCCTGAGCCCAGCGAGTTCTTTGTTTCATCCAGATGCTCAATGTTTCCGGTTCCTGTTCCCAGGTTACAGCATGCGGCAGCCAATAAATCCGATAGCCGTAATCATAAATCCGGATAGTCAGTTCAGTATCTTCTGTCAACGCATTAATATTCCAGCCTCCCATGATATCAAGTAACGACCGGCGGATAATAAAGTTTGTTCCGGGAATAGTGGTTATACCAAAAAAATGACACCGGCCGGCTTGCAGCAACCATTGGAAACTTAATGTTTCAACATTAATAAAACGGGTTAATAAATTGACATCTTTATTACGGGTGCGGAATTTGCCGACAACGGCACCCAATTTTGCATCCTGGACAATGGCGTTGACCAGGTAAAGCACGGCCCGGCGTTCCGGAGTATTGTCCGCGTCATAGACGACAACGTACTCGCCCTGGCTGATTGCAAGACCGTGGTTAAGGGCATTCGATTTTCCTTTAGCACCGTGAGGAGGCACAAGGGTCACGACTTTTAATTGCGGATATATCTCACATTTTCTGGCTAATATTGTTCCGGTCCGGTCAGTGGAACAATCATTAACGACAATGATTTCCAGTCTGTCTTGGGGATAAATTAACCGTGCCATGGCATCAATGGTTCTGCCAATGACCATTTCTTCGTTATGAGCAGGTATCAGGATCGTAACCATTGGATATTCGTCCAATTGGACCTCCGGCTCTGCGGAGGTTAACGTTTTAACAAAATGCCTGTACCCGCCAAAGGTCAGGATAACATGGTAAAAAAGAATCATCCAGGTAGCTGCTAACGACGCAATAAATAACTTATCAATTAGCAAATTGCTATTCCCCTCCCCGTCAAGATAAACGTCCACAATGAGACTTCATTCTCACATACTTGTCTGAATGATTGCTTACCTTTCATAATATTTATTGGCATTCGCTTTTAGACGAATAATAATCAAGACAAACATGCTGATGATGGTCAACAGGACAACTACGTGCACGGTCCCGGCCTTTTCTGCAAAATTGCCCTCTACCAGGGTATTTTCCCAGGCAGCTTGCAGCTCTGCATCGATTGCTACACTCATTTGCCCATTTTGCCCTCTAATGTTAACTTGGGAAGACTGAACATGGATGGGAAGCCGGCGCAAATCAAAAAACTCATATCCTTGTTTTTGCACACCCTCAATAATTGACCCTATTTTATCTGGTGGTAAATACCCGTGATAAAAAAAACATGCGAATCCATCTTGTATATCCAATATTTGAGCTGAATTATGCAGCATATCCTCAACCAGAAAACCCTTGCCATCGTAGTAACCCATATTCTCAGGGATAACAAGCATACCATTTAAGTACGCAGATTCAGCCGCATAAGGAAGCGCCAGTGATATCTGTGCACTCTTGTCAGATATCTGAATTTCACCGGAAAAAATATTAAAATACCGGGATAAAACTTTGTAACCTGCTTCACTCATAGCATAATGCGGTGGTTCAAAAGCGACGGGAATCAAGCCGGAGCGGACAAGCTCAGCAATACCGGCTTCTATTCGTTCGCTGGTAAAGGCTTCATCATTCTCCATTGGTTTATCATCACGGGCATTCCAAAATTCGTAACCTTCGCCGGTTTTGGGCGAATAAGCATTCTGGTGGGTATAACCATGCATAATGATACTTGCCCCGTTATCCTGAGCTTCTTTGAGCACTTTTACCAATTCCTGCTTATCGTGCAAATATATATGCTTATCGTCTTCTGTAACCCCCACAGGAATTACACCAATCGCAAAGGGAATGCGATATTGATCAATCGCGGCAATAACGTCACTCACTGCCTGCGGGCTAACCAAAGGGCTGACATCTTCGATCCTCAGCAGAACACTGTGGGAGTGTGATTGATGATTATTGGGTATAAACTGATGGAGTAAATTCCCCAATGTACTCATAAAATATCGATCAACATCTAAAAATCCACAAAAATAAACATTATCTCTTTGCCACGCCAGCGGTTTGCTATTAGTTACGTTTTTGACTGTTGCGAGAACCTGGGCCTTTTGCCCGGGCTGGGTTATGACCACGTTCATCCAATCGCTAAAAAGCAATTCTTTTCTATAATCAATATATGACCAGCCATTGGCAACCCCCTCTAATTCAAAATCCTGCCAGTTCAGGCAAGCTGCCATTTGTTCTATATTCTTTTCAAACCAGATCACGCGCGGGACGCGTGCCATCTCTTGCAGCAATCCCTGCGGGAGGGTTATATCTTTTAAACCAACATAAACGACCAGTTCAGCATCCTGCAAGACACCGGGCTGCCAGGCTGCCAGCGGCATCGCCTGGCAGGCTAAGTCAAAATGCCCAAGATACTCTGTCAATGCGGTAACAAGCGGAAAACTACTACCAAATCTTGCAGGACTATCATACACAATATACGTCTTTAGTTTTACGTTATTACCGTGAACAGTCACTGACGAAAAAAAAGCCAGCATGAGGGCAGCAAGAAAAAACGAGATAATCCCAGTCTTTCTACCCTTTGTCATAATTAATCTCTTCTTTGGCCCGGTCATATATTTCCAGAACATCAGTGTCACTTTCTCTAATACTGGCAATTCCAATGTTAGGTTTAATTCTAATAACTTTTCTGCCGCCTCTGATATCTGTTGTGATGCTGTCTAAGGCCTGGTGTAGTTTTTCTATGACAAATTTAGC
>JAQSXM010000247.1 GCA_029256645.1 Sporomusa sp.
GGTTCTGGAGGCCGAGGTGCTTTGCGGAATGGAATGGCTTGACCGGGATGCAAAAAGCGCTTGCGGCTCAGACCTAATGAGTGATGTCTTGGCCTTTACAAAGGAACGTACTATCTTACTGACCGGGCTGACCAACATTCAGGTTATTCGTACCGCTGAAATGAGTGATTTGGCTGCAATAATATTTGTCCGCGGCAAACGTCCGGGGCCGGAGGTAATTGTGATGGCCAGGGAAATGGGGATACCACTGCTGCTGACTGCACGGCAAATGTATGAAGCCTGTGGCATGCTGTACAAAGATGGACTGGCAGGATCATCGCCAAAGGAGGATGCCCTTTGACGCACGAACAAGGCATTACGCTGGAATTTGCATTGATAGGGGCTGATTTTAACAGTGCTGGAGAGGCTTCAAGCAAAATTAAGCGTACTCTGCAGCAGCTTGGTATTCGTCCTGATATTATCAGGCGAATTGCTATTAGTGCGTACGAAGCTGAAATGAATGTTATTATTCATGCATATCGAGGCACGATTAGGGCTGATATTCATGCTGATCGCACCGAGGTGATTGTGAGCGACGAAGGCCCGGGGATTCCGGATCTTGAACTAGCAATGCAAGAAGGTTTTTCAACGGCACCTGACTATATTAGAGAGATGGGGTTTGGTGCAGGAATGGGTCTGCCCAATATGGCCCGCAGTACAGATAAATTTGACATCAAAACTGAGATCGGAATAGGAACCCAACTGAGTATGATTACCTTTCACTAATCCTAAGTCTGGATTGTGAGATTTAATACTATGTATAGTTTGGTGGTGAAAGTAGTGGCAGAACGATATCATTCTGTTCGCTTAGTGGATGAAAAGTGTCAGGGATGCGTAATTTGCACTAAACGCTGCCCTACTGAAGCTATCCGCATCAGGGGTGGTAAGGCTCAAATAACATCTTCGCGGTGTATTGACTGTGGCGAATGTATTCGCCATTGTCCAGGGCACGCCAAGACGGCAGTAACCGATGAAATTACTGACCTGAAGAAATACAAATATAATATTGCGCTCCCCGCACCCAGTCTCTATGGTCAGTTTAACATTGATATTCCTGTCAGGGCTATTCTATCAGGTTTGTTAAAGCTGGGTTTTAACGAGGTATTTGAGGTTGCTCACGGGGCTGAGATTGTATCACTTGCTATCAGAGACTATTTAAAACGCACCGATATCGTCCGGCCCGCTATCTCCTCAGCCTGTCCGGCAGTTGTCCGGCTCATTCAGGTAAGGTTTCCTGAACTTATTGACCATCTGGCGCCGTTTGATGCCCCGGTTGAGGTTGCCGCACGGCTGGCACGGGCTGAGGCGGAGGCATTGCCTGGCCTTATGCCGGAGGATATTGGGGTATGGTTTATCACGCCGTGTCCGGCGAAGATGACGGCAGTATATCAGCCGCTGGGAGCAGAAAAATCTGATATTACCGGCGCCATTGCAATTAGTAAAATTTATCCTGATTTATTAAAAGTAGTAACCGCCGAAATTCAAGATGCCAGACGGCAAGCATCCTGGGTTGGTGTCGGATGGGCAATTCCAGGTGGTGAGACTACCGCTGTTGGCGCAAATAATGTCTTGGTGGTACATGATATCCATCATGTCGCGAATATATTGGAACAAGTTGCTTTAGGGAAGCTCAAAGGCGTTGACTATATCGAAGTGCTGGCTTGTGCCGGCGGTTGTATCGGCGGTGCTTTAACTGTTGAAAACCGGCATGTTGCAGAGCACCGGATGAAACAACGGATAGCAAAGAAAAAAGTTGAGGATCCCAGGTTTGGCAGATTACCGCGTACCGACTACTCTGAGTTTGAGCTAGGGGTAGCAGGCCGCCGCGCAATAGAGCCTAAACCAGTTTTACGCCTTGATGCTGATATTACCAAGGCTATGACCAAAATAGAGTTTATGGACAGAACCCTAAAAAGTCTGCCAGGGTTAGATTGTGGCTCATGCGGTTCGCCGAATTGCAAAGCTTTGGCTGAAGACATTGCTCAGGGGCTAGCCAGTATGACTGACTGCGTATTTATCTTGCGTAAAAAGGTACGGGATTTGGCTTATGAAATGGTTGATCTGGCTGATAAGTTACCACCGCCGCTTGATAAAAACCAAGAGTAATGAAGCAAAAAGATAAATTCGATGTTAGGAGGATTTAGTTATGACTGTTGAAGAATTAATTACAGCATTACCCCTGGCAGTCGTGTCAGGCCAGTCCAAACTTGGTAATGAAATTAGCGGCGGTTATGTGTCAGATCTACTGAGCAATGTTATGGGGCAGGCCCGTGCCGGTAACATCTGGGTTACAATGCAGGGACATCAAAATATTGTAGCTGTCGCATCACTGGCCGGCCTTACTGCGGTTATAATTGCCGGAGGTGTTGTCCCTGAAAAAGATGCTTTACGCAAGGCCGAAACAGAAGAAATTATCATCCTTACCACGTCGCTTTCGTCTTTTGAGGTAGCTGGAAGGTTATATCAACTGGGTATTACCGGGGAATGATGCGTCAGTTTGTGGCTGATCTTCATGTACATACTCTATTATCACCCTGTGCGGCTGTCGAAATGACTCCTCGCAATATAGTGTGGCATGCGGTAGAACATAAGATTGACATAATTGCTATTACTGACCATAATGCCTGCGATAATATTCCTGCTGCATTGGAAGCAGCTAAAGGTACTGATGTTACTATATTGCTTGGAATGGAAGTTGAAAGTAAAGAAGAAGTTCACTTAATTACCTTATTTGATAAGATGCGTCAGTTGAAAGAGTGGGAACATTTTGTTCAGAGTCATATGTCTGGTCGGCTCAATGATGTGGCGCGGTTTGGTGCGCAGTTTATTGTAGATGCTGAGGATAATCTTATTGCAGAAAAACCTGAACTCTTACTAAGTTCCCTTACTGCAGGTATTGCAGAAATTTCTGAACAGGTAAAACGCCTGGGTGGAATATGTATTGCCAGTCACATCGACAGGCCTATATACAGTATTATCTCGCAACTGGGTTTTATCCCGCCTGATGTTGAGTTGGCAGCTGTCGAAGTATCAAGGCACATGAGTGTGGTAAATGCACCTATGCGTATTCCTGCTATTGGCGACCTGCCTGTAATAACTGCCTCGGATGCTCATGTAATGGAGGACTTTATAAATGGTCCTAAAACTACCTTTTACTTTGAGCAGCCAACACTAGGAGAAATCCGGCAGGCATTATTATCTCAAAATTTGCGAAAGGTGGTGGTTTAAGCCACTGTTAATTTGCTTTATAAGTAGTATCAGGATTTTTTCATAAGGAGGATGTAACATGAACAGTGACAAGGAAAATAAATGCTGCTGCTGTGGCGGCGGTGAAGCAGGCAAACTAGCCCTTGACCAACTGGATGCAATACTTGCAAAATATCAGGGGGTTAAAGGGGCTCTTATTCCGGTTCTCCAGGAAGCACAACATGCTTACGGCTATCTGCCCAAAGAAATTATTCAGTGTATCGCCGAGAAGATGGCGATTCCGGTTAGTCAGATTTATGGTGTAGTAACTTTTTATTCCCAATTTCACCTCAATCCCAGAGGTAAGAATATTGTCCGCGTCTGCCAGGGCACTGCTTGTCACGTACGTGGCGCCAAAGCAATTCTCACTATGCTGGAAGACAATCTAAAAGTAAAAGCTGGCGGCACTACTCCTGATCTTAAGTTCACATTAGAAACAGTGGCTTGTATAGGGGCTTGCGGGTTAGCCCCAGTACTAATGGTCAATGATGATACCCATGGCCGGTTAACTCCTGAAATTATACCTGAAATTCTGGCTAAGTACGCCTAAGAGGAACTGATATGCGCGAACTATCACTTCATATCCTGGATTTGGTGCAGAACTCGCTGGAAGCCGGGGCAATGATTGTAAAGCTTGAGATTGTAGAAGATTTAGCTGCAGATGTTATGCTTATCCGAGTTGCTGATAACGGACGGGGTATGGATGAGAAGCTTCGCCAATTGGTAATTGACCCCTTTGTTACTACCCGGATTACTCGGCGCATCGGGCTAGGCTTGCCATTAATGGACATGTCTAGCAAACGCTGTGATGGATATTTAAAAATTGATTCTACACCAGGTCAAGGAACGATAATTCAGGCTAAGTATCGTCATAGTCATTTGGACCGGCCGCCATTAGGCAACATGGTAGAAACAATTAAGACAATACTTGTTGCTAACCCAACATTGGATTTTTTATATCATCATACTGTCAATGACAGAACTTTTACTGTTTCTTCCCGGGAGATAGCTGACATTTTGGATGGTGCTTCGCTAACTCAACCAGAGATTCTGATCTGGTTACATGAATACTTGTCAGATAATATAGCTAATTTGTACGGAGGTGTCGAAGAGTGAAAACAATAGAGGATTTAAAACGCCTACGGGAACAGCTTAAGACCAAAAACACTGTGCGCCATGAAGGTGGAACACAAATCATCGTAGGGATGGGAACTTGTGGTATTGCTGCCGGGGCCCGTCAAGTTATGACCGCTATTTTAGATGAGATTGCCAAGCAGAATCTTCAGACTGTCAAGATAAGCCAGACTGGTTGTATCGGCATGTGTGAAAAAGAAGTTCTTGTGGATGTTGTTCGTCCTAATGAGCCGCGGATAACTTATGGTAGGGTTACGCCGGCAGACATCCCCAAAATTATCACCGAGCATGTTGTTAACGGCCGGATTGTAGCAGAGCTTGCTATCGGCAAATTCACCGAATAAATATATAACTTGGTAGATTAACGGGAGGGGATAGTATGGAACATATAAGAGCACATGTGCTCATTTGCGCCGGAACTGGCTGCGTGTCTTCAGGCTCGAAGAAGGTTGAAGCTGCATTCCAGGCAGAACTGGTTAAAAAGGGCTTAGATAAAGAGGTTAAAATTATAGAAACCGGCTGCCATGGCTTCTGCGAAATGGGACCGCTGGTCATTATTTATCCTGAAGGAACATTCTATGTTCGGGTCCAGGAATCTGATGTGGCTGAACTTGTGGAAAACCACCTTTTCAAAGGTCGCATTGTGGAACGGCTGTTATATAAAGAACCGATTACTCATGAAAAGATTCCTAGCTATAATGATATTGTTTTTTATAAGAAACAAATGCGATATGTTTTGGCTAATTGCGGGCATATTGACCCTGAAGATATTAACGAATATATCGCCGAGGGCGGTTATGAAGGTCTTGGCAAGGTGCTCACTGAAATGCAGCCTGCAGATGTTGTGGCTGAAGTCAAGAAATCCGGTCTCAGAGGCCGTGGGGGCGGTGGTTTCCCGACAGGCATGAAGTGGGAATTCACCCGTAATGCTCCAGGGACTAAAAAATATGTAGTCTGTAATGCTGACGAAGGTGACCCGGGCGCATTCATGGATCGTAGTGTGCTTGAAGGCGACCCTCATCGCGTGATTGAAGGCATGGCTGTCTGTGGTTATGCTATTGGGGCCGACGAAGGTTATTTATATGTTCGTGCCGAGTATCCGCTTGCTATTAAACGCCTTAAAATTGCCATCAAGCAAGCCGAAGAATTGGGCTTATTAGGTGAGAATATCTTGGGCTCAGGCTTTAATTTTAAACTTAAAATTAAAGAAGGCGCCGGCGCTTTTGTGTGCGGTGAAGAAACCGCCTTGCTCGCATCAATTGAAGGCAAGCGCGGCATGCCGCGTCCACGTCCGCCGTTTCCGGCTATTTCCGGTCTGTGGGGCAAGCCTACCAATATCAATAATGTAGAAAC
>JAQSXM010000248.1 GCA_029256645.1 Sporomusa sp.
CGCAACCAATTTATGGTGGCTATGGTGAAGTGGTTAGCACGCCGGATTGTGGCTCCGGTATTCGAGGGTTCGAGACCCTCTAGTCACCCCAAAGAATTTAAAGCGGACATCTATCGTTAATAAGATAGATGTCCGCTTTTTTTTATTATTTAAGAATTTGTGATATCGATCACTGCTCTGTAGCTGTTTATAGATTATACTGCAACTATCAAGGTTCAGGGAGTGGTATTATGGGACTATGGAAGTGGTTTTGTGAGCTGGAGACAAAGAAACCTGAGCAAGAAGTTTCCTTTTGGCGTGTCAGAAGGAAAGGTGTACAAGAACCAGTGTCAGGCGTAGAGGTTTGTACCAGACTATGTGGTTCTGCCGGTTGTCGGTGTGGGGGCACTATGCGAGGATTGTATTGTGTATGGTCATATTATCGTGACTAATAAATTTTGGTAATATGGGAAATCTATTAGCGACTAAACATATATTTAGTGGCAAACTAGTTTTAGTGATAAGATTTCTCCATGATATATTGACATTGGTTAGGGTGTACTGGTATTATAGACATAAATTAAATAACGTTTTTCGATAGAGGTTGCGGCAGACCAACAGTAAGTATGCAGAGCCTGGCAGCGATGATGATACTGAAAGGGGCTGACCGCCGAAGTGAAAGTTTTGCCTAAGACTTTTTGCTGGTTTTACGTTTAAGAAATGTAGGACTGTCACCTGATTGTTTTCAGGTGGAGCGCTATCTTGCACCAGCCGGTAAGAGCATTTTTTTGTTGCTAGGCAGTTTGCGAGATTTAGAGCAGACTGCTTTTTGTATTACATGTACTTATTATTGAAAGGTAGGGCGAAACAAGTGGCTGAAAAGCAGATACCATTTACAAAAGAAGAATTAACAGAAGTGATTAAAGAATATCCCACGCCGTTTCATATTTATGATGAGCAAGCCATTAGACAGAATGTCCGAAATTTAACTAAAGCCTTTGCCTGGGCGCCTGAGTTTAAGGAATATTTTGCTGTTAAGGCTACTCCTAATCCTTACATTCTAAAAGTGTTGAGAGAAGAAGGTCTGGGAGCTGATTGCAGCTCGCTTGCAGAGCTTATTTTAGCTGAAAAAGCTGGTATGAGTGGCGAAGAGATTATTTTGACTTCAAATGATACCCCGGCTATTGAGTTTAAAAAAGCACGTGAATTAGGTGCGATAATTAATCTTGACGATATTAGTCATATTGACTATTTGGATAAACATGCCGGTATTCCCGATATGATTTCATTCCGTTACAATCCGGGCCCGTTACGTGACGGTGGTAATTCCATTATTGGCAATCCCGAAGAATCTAAATATGGTTTGACCAGAAAACAACTTTTGGATGCATACCGAATTATGAAGAGTAGAGGGGTTAAAAGGTTCGGTATCCATACAATGGTTATATCCAACGAACTTGATCCTAACTACTTCGTTGAGACCGCCAATATGATGTTCGATCTTATTAATGAAATTTATCGTACTCTTGATATTAAGGTTGAATTTGTTAACTTCGGCGGGGGGATCGGTATTCCTTACCGACCGGAGCAAGAGCCTGTTAACATTACTACGATTAGTCAAGGGATTAAAAAGGCATATGAAACTAAGATTGCCGCCAATGGTCTTGCTCCACTTAAAATTGCTATGGAATGCGGCCGGATGGTTACTGGACCATATGGTTACCTGGTGTCGACAGTGCTGCATAAAAAGGAAATCTATAAAAATTATGTTGGTCTTGACTCGTGTATGGCTAATTTGATGCGTCCGGCTTTATACGGGGCGTATCATCACATTACGGTACTCGGCAAAGAAGACTGGCCGCTCGGTTATATTTATGATGTTACCGGGTCGCTGTGTGAGAATAATGATAAGTTTGCGGTTAACCGGAAGCTACCAATGATTGATATCGGCGATGTATTGGTTATTCATGACGCTGGTGCACATGGTCATGCTATGGGCTTTAATTATAATGGTAAATTGCGCTCATCTGAATTAATGCTGAAACCTGATGGCAGTGTTCAACTTATTCGACGCGCTGAGACTATTGAGGATTATTTTTCCACCTTAGATTTTGGCGGACTAGAAAAGTAATATAAGGACATGAAATTCACCTGCAATTTGGCAGGTGAATTTTCTATCTAACCATATTATACGCGACCTCTGCTCAGGTCTAACAAGCCAGGCGTAGTGATTTTCAGTTAGAGGTTGTTCTAGAAAAATTCAGGATTTCCTAGAAATGGACTAGGTTTGCAACAAGTAGCATCTTTTTTTATTAATTTGCAAAAAAATAATCTTTAAAACAACAAAATCATTCTTCCAAAATTAGGGAATATAGTTTATAATGTTAATTGTTGTTGAGAAGAGGTATTTTTCTGTGTGGGGGCGCGCTCGTTGTCTAAGAATATCGAAGCTTTGAATATCCTTGATATAATAGAATATTTGCGTAAACAAATGAATTTGCTTGCTATGTCTTATGGATTGTCTGATCCTCAAGTTCTGGAAGCCAGTCAGTTGTTGGACAGCCAAATAAGCAAATACTATCGCATTCAGCAGGATAATTAATCTGCTGGATTCAATTGCTTTATTTGCAGTATTTGTGCTTTTAATAGAGCATATAATGTGATAAGCAAGTGGAAGAAGGGGTTCTTTATGAGTTGGACCAGCCTTACCGGAATGGCTATAGTTGGGTTTATTGTTACTGACCAGTTTTATACTGCTGTTAATATACGTATGCTCTTTATCGCTGCCATTATTCTAGGTATGGTATGGCCAGATTTAAAACGCCTGTTAATACGCCAATACGTGCGATTGATGCGGGGTATAAGGTTTATTTTTACACCAAGCAAATATTATAACAAGTAGCCTCCTCGTGGGGGCTTATTTAATATCTTATATTAACCCTGGAGGTAGATCGCCTTGGACAAATTACCTGCAGCTTTAGGGCTAATTGAAGAACAATTCACTGTATCTGCCAAGTTTATGCAGGATATCGCCTCTGGTTTCCAACAAGCCATGTCTGATGGACTTGCAGGAAGACAAAGCTCCCTTAGGATGTTGCCGTCCTTTATTAGCAATCCGACAGGCCGGGAGGAAGGCAAAGTGATTGCTGTTGATTTTGGCGGTACTAATGTTCGTGTATTACTGGTTGAATTGGCTGGTAAAGGTCGGGTTAATATCATTGATAAACGATCTGCTCTGCTTAAAGATAGGGATGGAGTTTATGATTATACCTCGGCATCAGCCTCTGGCACAGAACTTTTCGACTTCATTGCCGGCAAAGTATCTGAGATTGCACCACCAGGTCATACTTATCCCCTGGGCCATACATTTTCTTTCCCATGCCGGCAGCATGGTGTCAATGAAGCGGTGTTAATCAGTTGGACTAAAGAATTTAAAACTACCGGTGTTGAAGGTCAGAATATTGGTCAGTTATTGCAGGTGGCGCTAGATCGTAGGGGGAGTGGACATGTTCAATCATTAGCAGTATTAAATGATACAACCGGTACCTTATTGGCAACCGCCTATACCGACACTGCTACTTCTATTGGGGCGATCTGTGGCACTGGTCATAATAGCTGTTATCTTGAGCCCTGTCATCCTCTCACCAGCCAACCTATGATTGTTAACCTGGAATCGGGTAACTTTGACGGGATCCGTCAGACAGAATATGACATACTCCTGGATCAAATTAGTGAGAAACCAAGTGCTCAGCGGCTTGAAAAGATGACATCAGGTCAATATTTGGGAGAACTGGTACGGTTGATTGTAAATTCGCTTGCAGTAGAGGGGCATATTAGTATAAGTTCAGACAGGGTAAGGACTCCATATTCGGTGTCTACCGAAGATATTTCACCAATCCTGGCAGATACAACACCAGAACTGAAAGCGGTGGCTGATATGGCAGCTAAACGCTGGCGGATAAATGGGTTAAGTCTCAGCGAGCTTGCTGCAATTAAGACTGCTGCATGGCTTGTTGCGAGGCGTTCAGCACGTTTAGCGGCTGCTACGTGGGCAGGAATATTGGTCAAGATTGATCCGGGGCTTACCAGACGGCATACTATTGCGGTTGATGGTTCGTTGTACGAGAAGATGCCGGGATATGCTGACAATTTATATACGGCTTTGGCTGAAATATTTGGGGATAAGGCTAAGCAGATAACCATTAAACTTAGTAAAGATGGCTCTGGTATTGGGGCAGCTATTGCTGCCGCCACAATATATAACACGAAATCAAAATAGATAAAAGGCTGATCATTGATGTGATCAGCCTTTTTATCTATTTTGGTTCTGTATTTATCAGGAGAGGTTTGGGTGGGGAGCTTGGAATAGGTGCTGCTTTTGTAGCCGGTAAGGGCAAGCCGTAAAAGAGTGCTCGATAACTCACCCGGTCTACTTTGATTGCTGGATTGGTGTAAGTACTTGTCAGGTAGTTGGCATATAATGGCTCTTTATACCAGGTATAGGCTAATTCATAAAGATCAATAGCAGATATTCTTTGTGGTTGATCTAGGGGTTCAGTTATTGTTAGTGATGCGGTAAACATTGCTTTAAACTTAGGGAGTGACGTTAAATCATAGCCAAACCGGGGAGCGACTTCGGCTACTGTTGAGAGTGCAGAGAGTGTAGTGTAGTGGTTAGCAAGAGGATCTTCTGACCATAAACCAGTAGCGAGTACGCCTTTATCGACCTGTTCCGCAACGCCGAGTGGTCCTTCTATAGCTTCTTTATACCATAGTGAGTTATCAATCGCAAAGCCCAATAGGATACTGGCCGCATTTTCCCAGGAACGATTAGCGCTGATTTTATCACTTCTTTGAGCTTGTATAATATTGTATAAGGGGAGAATGAGGTCGTTTTCAATAGTTTGTTGTTCCGCAGTCGTTAGTGTAGGATATATTAGGTTATAGCCCCAGGCGATATTAGTTGCAAATTGGGTTTCATCAAGCAGTTGCAAGAATAAATGACCGTGACTATCTTTGTTGGGAGTTTTATATTCAGACCAGTTTTTCGCGTATTGTAGCAGGATATCCCGGCTAGTTGCTGCGTATTTATTGTCGCCAGTTAGGGCGTAAGCCAGTCCTAGATCTTTGGTCGTTCGGCTATTTCTCATATGTACATAAAAGCGTTGGGCAGCATCCAGTTTTTCACCACTATACTGTTTATTGTCTATTGGACAGCGGTGGACACCTGTTTTTTCATCATAGTTTAGCAATACACCCTGATTTGGGCAGCGGTAATCTTGGGCTAAACCAGCATATTCTTTAGGAATTTTGGCTGGTTGGGCGACGGCCCGGCCAGCTTGACGCAATAGAAGCAACAATGCTTTTTTTGCATCAAGATCTACTTGAACCTTTGCCTTAACGGTATCTATCTGTTCTGTAGTTAAAAATGAAACATAGGCTTGAGTCGAGGACGGCAAGCTGACAAACGTTAGATAGCATAAAACACAAAATAGGAAACGAAACATGGCAAACCTCCTAGTTCACTTCTGATAATACATATTTCTTAAACGCAGGAGAAAATCCTGCTTTCAACAACTTGGCTACTATTGCTTTAACTAAAATAAAGAGCTACTGCGTATCCTTAGGGAAAAACTTTCATGAGTGTTGACATTAGTTGATTTGCATAATATAATAGTCAAGTAGCATGTCAACATGACTCCGTAGCTCAGCTGGATAGAGCGTTTGACTACGAATCAAAAGGTCGCAGGTTCGAATCCTGCCGGGGTCGCCATA
>JAQSXM010000249.1 GCA_029256645.1 Sporomusa sp.
TGTAATGATGCTCCAGGAGTTTAAGATTGATACAACCTCGATTGTCGCTGGCGCCGGTATTATCGGTTTGGCCGTAGGCGTTGGCGCCCAAAGCCTGATCAAAGACTTTATCACAGGTTTTTTTATTATTCTGGAAGACCAGTACGGGGTAGGGGACTATGTAGTGATTGGCGATATGACCGGCACTGTAGAGGAATTGGGCTTTCGTGTTACCAAGCTGCGGGATGGCAATGGCATTCTCCACATCGTACCTAATGGTTCTATTCTTAAGGTGAGCAATTATACCAGAGGTCATATGCAGGCTGTCGTCAATGTGCCTGTACCCTATGAGGCTGATATTGGCGAGATCTTTACCATTCTGGAGGCGGCGTGTATTTCTGTCGGAAAAAGTATGCCAGAGGTGCTGGCAGGCCCCAATGTCGTTGGTGTGGTTGATCTCAAACTGGGAGAGGTGGTTATCCGTATAACTGCCAAAACAGTGCCATTGGAGCAGGTCAAGGTGGAAACGACGTTGCGGCGCCTGATAAAAGAGAAATTCACGGCTGCTAAGATTCCGATTCCCCCGCCTCAAGCTGTAACCACGGGTTCTATGCCTCAATAACAGCGCTTAAAACAGGAGGATGACATGAACGAGAGATATAACTATAAAATCGGTGAGATTGTCAAAATGAAAAAAAATCATCCTTGTGGTGGTGATCGCTGGGAGATTACCCGTACCGGGATCGATTTTGGCCTAAAATGCCTGCAATGTGGTCGTCAGGTCATGATTCCACGGCCCAAGTTTGAAAAAGGTGTCAAGGCCATTGTACCGGCAGCTCCTCCAGCAGGCAAATAATCCAAGATATAGGATTGGTATACTTGTATTTCATCCGGCAATATCTTACAATATAAAAAGTTAACTGTTTCTATTTAAACATTCTGGCTGGAGATTTATCAGCCTTAAAGGTGGAGTAACATTCATGAGCACTAATCTTGAAGTGGGTATTGTCGGTTTGCCTAATGTTGGTAAAAGTACCCTGTTTAATGCCATTACCAAAGCCGGTGCCGAGGCAGCCAACTATCCCTTCTGTACGATTGAACCGAATGTCGGTGTTGTTGATGTGCCCGATGATCGCCTGGTAAAGTTGACTGAAATGTATAAACCTAAGCAACGGACTTTACCTGCAGCTATGCGGTTTGTTGACATTGCCGGGCTGGTACAGGGAGCAGCCCAGGGTGAAGGGCTTGGCAATAAGTTTCTGTCACATATCCGTCAGGTAGATGCTGTAGCCCAGGTTGTCAGATGTTTTTCCGACGATAATATTACCCATGTAGCCGGTAATCTGGACCCGCTACGCGATATTGATATTATTAATACCGAGTTGTGTCTGGCTGACTTGGAAACGGTGGAGAAACGCATTGATCGTGTCCAAAAAATGCTTAAAGGCGGCGATAAAAAAGCCCAGGCTGAACTTGAGGCGTTGAAAACCGTTCACCAGGCTCTGGCTGATGGCCAGCCGGCCCGTAGTGTTGTAAATGACGGGGATATGGCAGAACTGCTCAGTGACTTGTTTTTGCTGACGTTAAAGCCTACGTTGTTTGTTGCTAATGTGAGTGAACAGGAAGCAGCTGACGCCAGTGCTAATCCACATGTGGCTAAAGTGCAAGAATATGCGGCGCGTGAAGGGGCGGAAGTCATTATTGTTTCGGCTAAAGTCGAGTCAGAGATTGCCGAGCTGCCTGAGGCTGAAGCCTGTGAGTTCTTAGCTGATTTAGGGCTGGCTGAATCCGGACTGGATAAGCTGATTCGGGCAAGCTTTAAGCTGCTGGGGCTGATGACGTTCTTTACCGCAGGCGAGCAGGAAGTACGGGCCTGGACGATTGTGCGCGGAACTAAAGCACCGCAGGCTGCCGGGAAAATCCACAGTGACATTGAGCGTGGTTTCATTAGGGCCGAGATTGTATCATATACTGATTTGATGACAGCAGGCGCTCACAATGCGGCCAAGGAAAAAGGCTGGGTGCGCCTTGAGGGTAAAGAATATATTATGCAGGACGGCGATGTAACCTATTTTAGATTTAACGTATAGAGAGCGGATACCTGCCGCTCTTTTCCTTTTTTGGAGGTTATCGGTGTGAGTAAGAACCTAAGTACCCCGGTTTTTTTTAACATATCCTTATTAAGCGCCGGGCATTTTTTTAGTGACTTTTATGCTAATTTCTTGCCGGCACTACTACCGATTGTTATGGTGAAACTGGGACTGTCTCTGACTATGAGTGGAATGCTGGTTATGGTTTATTCGGTAATTTCAAGTGTGTTACAGCCTGTCAGCGGTTATATCATTGATAAGCGCGGCTATGCCTGGCTTATTCTTGTTACGACGCCTGTAAGTGCTGTATTTATCTGTTTGTCGGGTTTAGCGGACAGTAAGTTGGCCTTGTTTTTGCTGGTGGGTTTGGCAGGGCTGGGGTCCTCTGTTTTCCATCCGTTGGCTGCCAGTCTAATGGGCAGAGTGGTAACCGCAGAGACGAAGGGGACGGCTATGTCCATTTTTATATTTGGCGGCAATATTGGTTATGCTGTAGCTCCGGCTGTGATCCTGTATCTATTAAGCACTACAGGTACAGCCAGTCTGTTATGGCTAATCATCCCCGGCCTTCTCGTAACAGGGGCTTCTTACTTGGCCGGTCTGCATAAAGTTGATATTAGTCCGGCAAAGACGTGCGCAAGAGATGCGGTTAATGAACAGTTCGAGCCGTGGTATAAATCACGCGGACTTATTCTCCTGAACATTGTGAATGCTCTGCGATCCTGGATGCAAGTTGCCTTGCCTACCTTTTTGCCTGTGGCATTGGCAGGGGCTGGACAGCCGCCCTCCGTTGCTGCCAGCATGCTTACCGTGTTTTTATTAAGCGGGGCCTGTGGCGCCCTGTTTGGTGGCTGGCTGGGTGACCGGATCGGCCGTAAAGCCGGTGTTATCGGATCGTTACTATTGTGTTTGCCTGTTACCTATTTGTTTTTGTGTGATATTAGTCCGTCGTTTGTAAGTTACAGCCTGTTAGCCCTCAGTGGCGCGTTGATTCAAAGCACAGCACCAACCTCGGTTGTTTGGGCCCAGGAGCTTATTCCCGGAAATGCTGCTATGGCATCTGGTATGATGCTGGGATTGTCTTTTGGGCTGGGGGGGGTTGGTGCGGCGATAACCGGGGGACTGGGAGATCACATAGGCATTGAAAGCGCCCTGCTATGGTCGCTGGTTTCCCTTGGTTTAGCCCTTATACTGGCGTTTGCTATTCCCCAGCCGGCAAAGAGACCTACTGGTAATCAAATCTTGAACATTTAATATTTAGTTGGTAATTTTCTTGCATTTGTGAGACAACTAGTGCTATAATAATTTAGTCGCAATGATATATATGTGACATGGTTTTGTTTTTCAAAACCTTCCCTGCTCCCGTAAGGGGAGCCAATAGTCCAAAGGAGGAGGTGATTTCGTGAGAAAATACGAAGTCGTGATTATCGTTAAGCCTAATGACGAAGAGGTTACTAATGCAACTATTGCCAAGTTCGAGAACATTATTAAGAACACTGGCGGCACAATCGACAAGGTTGACCGTTGGGGCAAAAAGCGTCTGGCTTATGAAGTAAAAGATTTCATGGAAGGGTATTATACCCTGATTAACTTCACTGCTGAGCCAGCTACTGTATTTGAACTGGAACGTGTGCTGAAGATTACCGATGAAATTCTTAAACACATGGTTATTAGATTGGAAGACTAATTTTGTAGCCAGGAGGTGTGAGGATATATGAATAAAGTCATCCTTGTCGGCCGCTTGGCGCAAGATCCGGAAGTGAGATATACCCAAAGCGGCAAAGCAGTTGCTTCCTTTTCGCTGGCTGTCAATCGATTTGGTGGTGGCGCTCAGGGGCAAAATAATGCTGATTTTATCCCGGTTGTAGCCTGGGAGAAACTGGCCGAGACATGTGGTAATAACCTCACTAAAGGCCAGAGGGTATTGGTCGAGGGCCGTCTGCAGATTCGCTCATATGAAGCCAATGATGGACAGAAACGTCGCATCGCCGAAGTGGTGGCGCAGTCCATCGAATTCCTGGAACGTAAACAGGCGTCAAGTGGTGACGCTGGGAATATAGATGTAAATTCGTTCGGCAAAGATGTCTTCCCTGATGAGGAAATACCGTTTTAAAAGGGGGGTAAACAAATGGCTATGAAACGTGAAAGAGGCCGTAAACCTAAGAAAAAAGTTTGCAGCTTTTGTGTTGATAAAGTAAGCTCTATTGACTACAAAGATCTTCCCAAATTGCGCCGGTACACCACCGAGCGGGGCAAAATTCTGCCACGCCGCATTTCTGGTAACTGCGCCAAACATCAACGTCAAATGACATTAGCTGTTAAACGCGCTCGTAATATCGCTCTTCTGCCGTTTACTGCAGAATAAACAGACGATAATAGTTCCAAAAGAGTAAGATGCCTTCTAGGAGGGCGTCTTACTCTTTTTTGTTTGGCAAAAAAGGAATATGTTAAGCATCATGGAATATATATCCATGTTAAATATTGGTGCAGGCTGGACATGGCTCAACAGGAATGTCTGGCAGGCTGAGTACCTGGGGAGGATGAATCTGTGCAATATGGCAATTCAGCTACATTTATTGAAAACATCAGCGATGGGTATTATGCTCTAGATACAAATTGGCGATTTACGTATATCAATGAAAAAGCTCAGAAACTGTTGCGGAAAACCTGGGAGGAGCTCATTGGACAGGATATCTATGTTGTGTTGGGCGAGGGACGGAATTCTCCTTTTATGCCCAAGTATCAGGAGGCGGTAGCAACCGGGCAGGCAGTTGAGTTTGAGGCTTTCGTCAACCCCTACAATACATGGGTAAAGGTTAGGGCGGTCCCGAATCCAGATGGGTTGCTGGTTTTTTGCCATGATATCACCACAGAAAAGTATTTGCGCAAACTACCCGAAACCCTAAACCGTATTAGGAAATCATCAGATCTGACCACCAATGTTGATCATTTTATCCAGATAATTATTACTGCCCTAACGGAAGGGCTTGACTGTCACTCGGCAGTGGGGTGCAGGCATGAGCAAAACAATTGGCTGATAAAGTATACTTGCAATCAGCCCTTGGCTGTAGCTGGGAAAGAATTACCTAAAAGTATTTTGCCGTACCTAATGGAAGCAATCTTTAGGCGGCAGCCGGTAGTATTTGAGTGTGAAGGTATATTCGGGTCAGCAGATAGCGGGGGGATGCAAATCTGTGCCACCAGTTCCACTCTGGTTATGCCGTTATTTGTACGAGGCAATAACTCGATTGGCTGTTTACTTTTTGACAATCTGTCTGTAGGTTTTAATGAAGACCAAATTGAGTTTGCCAGACGGGCAAGGGAGTTTGTCGAGCCAATATTAACCAATGTTGTGCTGGAGATTGAAGATAAAAGACATTTAGCTACTTTCCGGGCAATTCTTGACCAGGCACCTATTGGAATAGCTCTGTTTGATAGCAGTATGAGGTATAGTCAGGTAAATAAGTGGATTGCCGATAGACTGAAAACTACTCCAGAAGAGCTAATCGGCCGTACTATCGGGGATGTAGCCACCGAGAAGCTGGGTCTTGCGTCTGCTGAGCAGATCACTGCGATCTACAGGGAGATACTTATTACAGGCGAGACTTATGCGGTCAACGCGTATACGCTGGCTTTTAATCAAGGTTTTTGCGACTGGGTGTTAAAGC
>JAQSXM010000250.1 GCA_029256645.1 Sporomusa sp.
AGATCAGGATCAGCAGTATACATGGATTTTCGTGGTGAACGTGTGTTTGGCGCATTCTCGGCAATTGAGAATCCCAAATGGACTATAATCGCCGAAGTAGATGAGGCTGAAATCTTGGCCCCACTATACACAAAACTTCTCATATTAGGTTTGGTGTATCTTGTTTTAGTAGCGATTCTAATTTATTTGCTCACAGCCTTTGTTCGAAGAATAAACCTTCCGGTTTTCTCGCTAGTAGCAATGGCTAATAAAATAGAAAGTGGGGAATATGGTGTAGTTTCATCTCAAGGGGGTTCTTTTACTAAAGCCCCTGAAGAATTACAGTATTTAAATAAAGCTTTTGTTTCTATGGCGCAAAAATTGATTATCACCATAAATGAGATGAACCAAGTGAATAATTTACTTTTGGAGGCAGAAGGTAAATTCCGGAGTCTTGTGGAGAATTCACTTGTTGGCGTTTATTTTCTGTTAGATGGAAAGATAACCTATTTGAACCCTAAGCTGGAAGAAATGATTGGTTATACTACGGAAGAAGCGAAAGAGTTGAGTAGTTTTCTTGAATATGTGTATCCTGATGATAGAGATATATTTCAGGAGCAGGTTCGGAAAGGAATTAATGAAGAAAAAGATCAAGCTGACTATGAGATCCGCATTCTGCACAAGAATGGTTGTACCATTGATGTTCATGTGCTGGCAAGCACTTGTACAATCAATGGCAAGAAAGCTGTTTGTGGAAGTATGATTGACATTAGTGAGCGCAAATCCTGGGAGAATACTCTAGAGTATGTGAGTTACCACGACGCTGGAACAGGTCTCTACAACCGATCCTTTTTTGAAATCCAAATTAATCAGATAGCCACATCTGGCCGGGACATTGGTATTATTATGTGTGATGTGGATGGCTTGAAAAAAATTAATGATTCATTAGGACATTATGCTGGCGATGCATTACTAAAGGCCGCGGCAAAAACGATCTCGTTTGATGATCGGAGAATTATTTCGGCGCGAATTGGTGGTGATGAATTTGCTGTTTTAGTGTGGGATGCTACAGAAGAGTGCATGAATATACTGCGTAACGATATTGCCACTAATATCAAAATATATAGAAGTACCAAGGGGGCGTTGCCCTTATATATTTCCCAAGGCACTTGTGTGGGAAAAGGCCTTAGAGTGCGTGAGATTTTACGTCAGGCTGATGATGCCATGTATCAGGAAAAAAATACCAATAAGTTGAAAACTGGGGAATT
Organism: Sporomusa sp.; assembly: GCA_029256645.1. Next base: position 1,248 of record JAQSXM010000250.1, read on the forward strand.
GATAATGCAGTATCTGGCAGGTGTGCCTGACAATCTGAGATCATAATTCCGACATAATAAGGATAAGACACATAACTTTGGGCTTCTTGAGGATGGAGGCAGAAATTGCTTAGCTTGTTAAAGAAAGGACACGAATATGGCCTATAAATTAGTCTGTATTGATGTTGACGGGACGCTTTTAAATAGTAAGCATAAAGTTACCAATAGAACGAAAGCAATACTACTGCAGGCACATCAGCAAGGTATTCATATCGTAATAAGTACAGGCAGAATGTATACTGATGCTGAATATTTCTCCAATCTTATTGGAGTAAAGTCACCGGTGATCGCATCAAATGGGGCTTTCATCAAAGAAAAAGATATTGATAAGGTCATCTACCAGGATGTACTTGGTGAAAGCTTATCACTGGAATTACTGGAGGTATTTCGCAAGCACCGCACAAAGCCCTATTTTTGTACTCCCCATAAGTTTTATTATGGTAATGCTATGTTTAAGCTTTTCTATGTTGCATCCCAAATATTAGGCACGAGAAGCAACAAACTGGACATGGAATATATTTTTTCCTGGAAACAGTGGCAAAAGATATTAAATAAAGAAAAAAATAACATTGTTAAATGTGAGATTATCTATAGAGATATAGCTTTAATTAATGAATTGCGGACTGAATTAAAAAATATCGCACAGTTGGAAATCGTCGACTCTTCAAGATACAATATTGAAATCACCCGTAAAGGGGTTTCCAAAGGCAATGCTGTTGCAATGCTGGCAGCTTTTTATGGCCTCAAGCGTGAAGAAGTACTCACTATCGGTGATAGTGAGAATGATTTATCCATGATAGAATATGCCGGTCTGGGCATTGCAATGGGAAATGCTTCGGAGACGGTGAAACAAAAAGCCGACTATGTAACCAGTTCTAATGACAATGAGGGAGTAGCTGACGCTATCAATCGGTTTATTCTAGGAAACAGATTTTAAAAGAACGCGATAAATATAATTTTACGCCAGAATAGGCAGAGAGGCCGCTTGTGATGTATCACAGGCGGCCTCTCTGTCAGGTAAGACATGGTATATCCCTGAATCCCATAAGTGAATAGGAATAGTCATCAACGGTAACGAGAATAGTAAGCTTACTTACTAATAAACTCCTGAACCACATATACTTGTCCACTGGAGTTGCGTACTACACCTACGCCAACATCCGTGTAACCGGAGTTGAGAATATTGGCACGGTGGCCTGAACTGTTCATGAACGCAGTTTCGGCAGTAGCCACACTGGTATTGATCGCTAAATTTTCACCGGCAGTTTTATAACTAATTCCGGCTGCAGTCATGCGGTCAAACGGGGACTTTCCTTCGGGGTTGTAATGTGAAAAATAGTTACGGTCAATCATGTCTTTGGCATAGTTGCGCGCCAGAGTAGTTAACTGAGAGTTTGATTTTAGGGTTGAAAGACCATTTTTTGTGCGGTCCTGGTTAAGAAGGGCTAGCGCTTGCTGCTCGTCAGTAGCGGAAGTAGTTGTTGTACCACTTGACCCTGTACTGGTTGAAGGTGTGGAGCTCGTATTTGAGCTGTCTGAAGACTTACTGCCATGATTGGAAAGAGCCGAAATCAATCCGACTGCGACAATCCCGGCAAGAATGCCTTTAGTAGTCTTATTAGATTTTAGTGTTTCATCGGCTGCAGTTTCCTTGACCGCAGTTTCACTGACTGTAGGTTCATTGACTGGAATAGTTACATTAACTGCAGTTTCGTCGGCTATAGCTTCGTTAGCCGCTTCTGCTGCATATGCGGAGGTCACAAGTGTACCCCCAAGTGAAGTAGTTAAAAGCGAAATGGCAATAATGCCTGAAACGACTTTCTTTTTAAAATTGAGGTTCACATGCATCCACCTTTCGTTGTTGTATTGGTAACTAGGTAATAGGTATTCGACAATTTATCAAAATCTCCTGTTTACATAACGTATGTATATTTTGTTAAGCTTGGATATACCTGAGATTCGATTTGAATAACGGCCATGGTCATCAAGCAACGATATATCTGCATATTATAGATCTATACTGTTTCCCGGACTGAGCACGCCTACGGTAATATGGTATAATAGTACCGATAATTAACCAGTTTTAGACTCCCGGCTTTCCTAGGCCCTTTAGGGTATATAAGTGATTTAAGAGCGGTAAGTGTCGGGATGAGGACGGTTAATTTATCGAATGTTATGTTGAAAAGGGGATAATTAGTGGAACTATTAACAATACTACTCAGTCTGATCTTACTAATGTATTTTGCTTTCCGTGGTTACTCCATCATCTTATTTGCGCCATTGTTTGCTATTTTGGCGGCAACAGCCAGTAATTTTAGCCTTATGCCTGTATATACTGAAATCTTCATGACCAAAGCGGCCGAATACTTCAAAATGTATTTTTCTATTTTCCTGTTGGGAGCCGTTTTTGCTAAAGTAATGGAAGACAGCGGTATGGCCCGGGCAATAGCCGGGGCGATTGCTGGTAAGTTAGGCAAAGAGAATGCAGTACTTGCGGTGTTGCTTGGGTGCGGTTCTCTCACTTACGGCGGCATCAGCGTCTTTGTTGTTGTGTTTGTTATGTATCCGTTCGCCGCTGCCCTCTTCCGGGAGGCAGATATTCCAAAGCGTTTGATACCTGCTGCTTTATGGCTGGGTACGTTTACATTTAGTATGGGGGCCTTTCCTGGGTCACCACAAATTCAAAATATCATACCAACAGCTTTTTTTGGTACTACAACATGGGCTGAGCCCTTAACCGGTGTAATTAGCGGGCTAAGCATCTTTGTTTTTGGGTGGGCCTGGCTGTTATACAGACAGCGCCAGGCGATGGCGCAGGGTGAGGGTTATGGGCTGCATACACTGAATGAGCCGGAGAAAACGAAGGAGCAGCAACTGCCAAATCAACTGCTGGCTGTACTGCCACTCATTTTAGTACTGCTAGCTAACCTATATCTAAGTAACCCATTTAAATGGTCTTGGGCCTATCAATGGAACGAAGATATCCTGTTACCCTTCAAAGTTTTGAGACTATCACTATTGAGCACTGATATAGATAAAGTACGGGCAATATGGTCTTTAAATATTGCTTTAATTCTAGGCATACTTCTTGCAATTATCATTGGCCGCAAGCAGTTTCGTAACAAAGGGGGAATTGCTGCTTCACTGAACAGTGGGGCAAACAGCTCACTTGTCGCAGTACTTAATACCGCTTCAGGATATGGTTATGGCAGTGTGGTTGCCAGTCTTGCCGGCTTCCAAATAATTAAGACCTTCTTAATGGAGATTAAGTTCGGGGCCGGGCCACTGGTATCTGAGGCTATTACGGTCAATATTATGGCAGCTATTACCGGGTCTGCATCAGGGGGGATAACAATCGCACTCGGCATGCTCGGGGCTGATTATCTGGCCTGGGCCCAGGCTGCTAATATTTCACCAGATGCTCTGCACCGTTTTGCGGCCTTAGCCTCCAGCGGACTCGATTCTATGCCTCATAATGGAGGGCTCATCACTGTTATGGCAGTGTGCGGCTTAACACACAGGGAGTCATATTATGATCTCTTTGTAATTACCGTAATAAAGACATTGCTGATATTTATATTTATTGGGTTATATATCGGTATCAGGAGCCTATAAGTGTAAGTTTATGAATCAGCGCATTCTTAATCCCCAGTGAATATATTACCACTATGGAGCGTTTTTTATAATGGAGTGATTCGATGGGGTATTATGTTAGAGTAGAATCAAACGTTAATATTTACGTGGAGGATATTAACCCTGCAGGCTGTAAGACCATTTTATTTATACATGGCTGGCCAGCGAGCCATAAGATGTTTGAATATCAGTTTGATCAGCTTCCCCGAATGGGGTATCGTTGTATCGGAATTGATCTCAGGGGTTTCGGCAATTCTGATAGGCCCTGGCGAGGCTACCACTATGATCAATTGGCAGATGATATTCGCTGCGTGATTGACGAGCTTAATTTACAGGATATTATTCTTGGGGGTCACTCTACAGGCGGGGCTGTTACCATTCGTTATATGGCCCGACATAGTGGGTATGGGGTAGCTAAGCTTGCCCTGTTTGCATCTGCAGCGCCCAGTCTTATTAAGCGTCCCCATTTCCCTTATGGTTTAGAAAGAGAAACGGTAGAAAAAATCATACAGGACACCTACAATGACCGTCCTAACATGCTGCAGGGGTTTGGTAATATATTTTTCTTCCAGCATGTTACAGAGCCTTTCTCAGACTGGTTTTTCCAATTAGGATTACAGGCGGCAGGCTGGTCGACTGCTGCGATTGCCAATGCCTGGTTAGATGAAGAGGGCTTATTCGCTGATCTGGGAAAAATACATGTTCCCACCTTAATCCTTCATGGTATTCATGATAAAGTTTGCCTGTTCCCCTTGGCTATTGCGCAGCATGAAGGAATAAGAAACTCCAAGCTGGTGCCCTTCAAATATAGTGG
>JAQSXM010000251.1 GCA_029256645.1 Sporomusa sp.
TGGCGGTATATGGAGCAAATATTGGCATGCTTATGGAACTGGAAGTGACAGCAGTACCGAACAACTATGGTACAGGAAAAATGACTGTCACTGGTGTTGTTGATGAAGAGGAGATTGGTTCGCCGGGGCGTACTATGCGGCGTAAAAGTATGGCAAAAGGCTCACTTGACAATGTACTTACAGTATTAGCTAAGGAATTTAGCATTGAATATTCTAAATATGACATACATGTTAATTTCCCCGGCGGGGTTCCGGTTGATGGTCCGTCAGCCGGTGTAACGGTTGCGGCAGCAATTTACTCGGCTATTTACAATGTACCTATCGACAATACTGTGGCCATGACTGGTGAGATTTCCATTCGGGGTCTTGTAAAGCCTGTCGGTGGTGTAAGTGCCAAGGTAATGGCTGCCAAGCAAGCCGGCGCTCGACGGGTCATTATCCCGAAGGAAAACTGGCAAGAGTTATATGCAGATATGGATATTGAGGTTATTCCTGTCGAAACGCTACAAGAGGTGTTGAAACATGCGATGGTTAAGAGCGGAGAAGTTCTACGAAAGGATATACCGGTAGCGATGCCGGAAGTACTTGCGGCTGCCGGTATTGACAAGGTGTAGTTAATTTTAGCCGGGTTACTTAACCCGGCTGTTATTATTGGCAAATAAAAGGATTTTTCAACAGCTACTCAGAATATTTTAAATAGCGGTGTTGAAACTACTATTAACTAACAAATACCGCGGGTTACCGAAGGGAGGAAATAATGTTGGCGGAAAAACGGCGTACAATACCACTCTTGCCGCTTAGGGGCATATTAGTTTTCCCATATATGATTATTCATCTGGATGTTGGCCGGGAAAAGTCAATTAGCGCCTTAGAAGAAGCAATGGTTCAAGACCGGCTGATCATGCTGGCAACACAAAAAGATGCCCAAAATGACACACCTCAGCCTGAAGATATTTTTTCAGTGGGCACTGTCGCTGAAATTAAACAATTATTGAAATTACCGGGAGGCACGATCCGGGTGCTGGTTGAAGGCTTGCACCGCGGCGAGATTGAAGAGTTTATCAGTTTTGATCCTTATTATCAGGTCCAAATTCGCGAGTTCTCCGAGGTGGAACCTAAAACGCCGGAAACAGAAGCGCTTACCCGGACTGCGATTAATCAATTTGAACAATGGGTTAAGTTGAGCAAGAAGATACCCCCTGAAACTTTGGTTTCAGTGGTTGTAGTTGAAGAACCGGGCCGGTTGACTGACCTTATCGCCAGTCATTTATCGCTTAAGATTGAAGATAAGCAGATTTTGTTAGAAGCAGTCAGTGTCAATGATCGTCTGGAACGCCTGTGTGAAATTTTAGGCCGGGAGATGGAGATTCTCGAACTTGAGAAAAAAATTCATGTCCGGGTTCGTAAGCAGATGGAAAAAACGCAAAAAGAATACTATTTGCGCGAGCAGCTTAAAGCAATCCAAAAAGAATTAGGCGAGAAAGACGAACGTACTGCTGAAGTGGAAGAGTATCGCCAGCGGGTCAAAGAGCAAAATCTGCCTAAAGATGTTGCCGAAAAGATTAATAAAGAAATTGACCGTTTGGAAAAAATGCCGCCTATGGTGGCTGAAAGCGGTGTAATCCGTACGTATCTTGACTGGCTGCTGACATTGCCGTGGAATATTGAGACTGAAGACCGTTTGGATATTACTGTGGCTGAAGGCATATTGGACGAAGACCATTATGGGCTGGAAAAAGTAAAAGAACGTATTTTAGAGTACCTTTCTATTCGTAAACTGACTGAAAAAATGAAAGGACCGATTTTATGCCTTGTGGGGCCGCCCGGTGTTGGTAAAACATCGTTAGCTCGCTCGATTGCCCGGGCTATGGAACGAAAATTTGTCCGTGTTTCATTAGGTGGTGTCAGAGATGAAGCTGAGATTAGAGGCCACCGGCGAACCTATGTTGGGGCGTTGCCAGGACGCATTATTCAGGGTATGCGTACTGTCGGGTCTAAAAACCCGGTCTTTCTCTTAGATGAGATTGATAAGATGAGTGCTGATTTCCGGGGCGACCCTTCATCTGCTCTGCTTGAGGTACTTGATCCTGAGCAAAATAATTCATTTAGTGATCATTATGTGGAGCTTCCGTATGACTTGTCCAGGGTACTTTGGGTGGTGACTGCCAATGTGATGCATAATATTCCCCGGCCATTATTGGACCGTATGGAAATCATCACTATTGCAGGTTATACTGAAGAAGAAAAGATAGAGATAGCCAAACGTTATCTTATTCCTAAACAAACAACAGACCACGGCCTATCAACCAAGCAGATTTCATTCTCTGAGGGTACTATCCAAAAAGTTATCCGCGATTATACCAGGGAAGCAGGCGTAAGAAGCCTTGAACGTAATATCGCTAATCTCTGCCGCAAAGTCGCCCGTAAAATTGTCCAGAATCAGGGACCTGTTGTTAAAATCACTGCTCAGAATCTGCATACGTTCCTTGGTGCGACTAAATACCGTCATGCTCAGGCTGAAGAAACCAGTCAGGTCGGAGTCGCAACTGGCTTGGCTTGGACTGAAGTAGGCGGCGATGTACTGGCGGTGGAAATCTCGACCATGAGGGGCAAAGGTAAATTAACCCTGACTGGTCAATTGGGCGATGTTATGCAGGAATCAGCCCAGGCCGGGTTCAGCTATATCCGCTCACGGGCTAAGGATCTGGGAATTGAAGAGGACTTTCATGAGAAACTGGATATCCATATTCATTTGCCGGAAGGGGCTATTCCGAAAGATGGTCCGTCAGCAGGCATTACTATGGCTACTGCCGTAGCTTCAGCACTGACCGGTAAGCCAGTCAGAAGTGATATTGCTATGACTGGTGAGATTACACTTCGTGGACGGGTATTGCCTGTAGGTGGCATTAAAGAGAAGGTTCTTGCCGCTCACCGGGCCGGTATCAGGAAGGTTATGCTGCCCAAAGAAAATAAGCGCGATATTGATGAAATCCCGGCTAATGTTAAACGCAGTCTGGAGTTTATCCTTGTTGAACATATGGACCAAGTACTCAAAACAGCTTTGGTGACCGAGTAATGGCAGATGTTGTCTCGTTTAATATTGTAAGTGCCAGCTATGTTGGCACTGCTGTTAACGCCAGTCAGTATCCTGAGAGCGACTTAACGGAGATTGCTTTTATTGGCCGTTCAAACGTCGGCAAATCATCGCTTATTAATTCATTATGCCGTCGGCATGGTCTGGCCCGTACCAGCGGAACACCAGGCAAGACCCAAACAATTAATTTTTTTAAGCTTAGCGGCAAACTTCCTGATGAGTCGCGCTTAGATTTTATGCTTGTTGATCTTCCCGGTTATGGGTATGCCAAAAGGGCTCAAACAGCGCGGGCGACCTGGTCTAAATTCATAGAAGAATACTGGCTCAAATCAACTAAGCTTAAGCTGGTATGCCAATTAATTGATGTTCGCCATCCACCGATGGAAAGTGATATTAAAGTATATCAATGGTTGTTGGAGCACGGGCTTACTGTTCAAGTAGTCGCAACTAAAGGTGATAAAATTACCAAAGGCCGCATTCAGCAGCATGTACAGGCAATAAGTAAAGGCATTAACATGCCTTTACTTGCTCCAGATGACCGTATTATCACCTATTCAACCGTTAGTGGGGCTGGACGGGATGAACTTCTTGACGTAATTAGGAATATTTTGCTAAAATAATAGTGCTATACTGAGGGGACAGTCGGCCGGCTGTTCCCTTTGCTTAATTACAAGTTTAGTTAGGAGGCATGCATGCTAAACACTTTTGATAAAGAACTGCTTAATATTATCCAGACAAGATTGCCCATTGAGCCGCGACCTTTTGCAAGGGTGGCTGAGTGGCTGAATGTTGATGAAGCTACAGTGTTGGAGCGGTTATCTTGGCTTAAAGAGCATAGCTATATACGGCGCTTAGGTGCTTTCTTCGACTCGTCTTGCTTAGGTTATGTAAGTACGCTGGCAGCAGTTAAAGTGCGTGTAAACTGTATTGAGGCAGTTGCTGAGGCTATTAATGCCTATCCGGGTGTCACACATAATTATGAACGTGAGGGGGAGTATAACCTTTGGTTTACACTCCTTACCACAAATCAGGCCGAGCAAGCAAGAACGCTGGCGGCTATTTCCCGTTTGTCAGGGGTTGATGGTCTTATTAGTCTGCCTGCCACTGAAAAGTATAAGGTCAGTGTTGAGTTTAATTTGTAAGTATAATTAAGACTGCATAAATGATAAACAGCAGTTGGCGAGGTGTCTTATGTTAGATAACCTGGATAAAAAAATAATAGCCGTTATGCAGGGTGAGTTTCCTTTGGTAGCCGAGCCGTATAAGGAATTGGCCCAGCAAATTGGTATTACCGAACACGAGCTTTTGGAAAGGCTGGGCAGATACCGTCTATCCGGACAGTTGCGCAAGATGGGAGCTGTATTACGGCACCGGGAAGTTGGTTATGCTGCGAACGCACTGTGTGCCTGGATCGTACCTGAACAACAACTCGCGAAAGTTGGGCAGCTAATGTCAGGCTATATGGCAGTTACCCATTGTTATGCACGGATTCCACAACCAGGCTGGCCTTATAATTTTTATACAATGCTGCATGCTCATACTCGCGCTGAATGCCAGCGTTTAGCTGAAGAATTGGCGGAAGCGACTGGACTTGACATATATACCCTGCTATTTAGCACGCGGGAGTGGAAAAAGACTAGCATGAGCTATTTCCCTGAATATGCAAAAGGAGAGGACGCTGTTGACAGATAAATTGCTTAGAAATTTTGACGATATACTTGATGCAGTAAAGAATAAATCTCCTAAAAGGGTAGCTGTGGCCGCAGCCCAGGATGATGCTGTCCTGGAAGCTGTTCAGGGGGCACATAAACAGAAACTTGCTGATTTTACTTTGGTAGGCGATATTGACAAGATTAAAGCCACCGCTGATAAACTTGGCATTACCCTAAATGATGTCCAGATGATTCACGAACCTGATGACCGTAAAGCGGCATATCGGGCGGTAGCCTTGGTATCAAGCGGTGAAGCCGATGTACTTATGAAAGGACTAATCAATACTGCTGATTTTCTTAGAGCAGTACTTGATAAAGAGATTGGCTTGAGAACAGGCAGAGTGCTCAGTCACATTGCTGTTTATCAGCTTCCGGGTTTTGACCGGCTTATTATGATAACCGATGGCGGAATGAATATTGCGCCTACGCTGCAGCAAAAGGCGGATATCATTCAAAATAGCGTCCAATTGGCTAACGTACTAGGCATCAAGCCTGCGAAAATAGCCATATTAGCCGCTGTTGAGGTGGTGAATCCAGATATGCCGGCAACACTTGAAGCCGCTGCGCTGGCAAAAATGGCTGAGCGGGGGCAGATAAAAGGGGCCATTGTTGATGGTCCGTTAGCGCTCGATAATGCCATCAGTATGGAGGCTGCCCAACATAAAGGGATTAATAGTCCTGTTGCCGGTATGGCTGATATCCTGGTTACACCAGATATTGAAGCGGGAAATATGCTTGGCAAGTCGTTAGTCTATATCGCCAATGGTAAAATTGCCGGCTTAATTTTAGGTGCAGCTAAACCGGTGGTAGTCACATCAAGGGCTGATACCTACGAAGCAAAAATTATGTCAATTGCTCTAGGAGCATTACT
>JAQSXM010000252.1 GCA_029256645.1 Sporomusa sp.
GGCAACCGGAGGAGAGTTTTTGATGGAAGCAAAAGAACGGCGTCAACATATCATCAGCTTGCTGAAAAGTACCGGTAAACCGCTAACCGGTACAGTATTGGCAAAAGAGTTAGGGGTAAGCCGGCAGGTGATTGTTGGTGATGTTGCTATATTACGGGCGTCCGGCGCTGAAATATATGCTACGCCACAAGGGTATGTTATTTTGCCGGTAACCGCCAGTGGCACAGTTACCGCTAGATTTGCCTGCAGTCATAGTGTTGATCGTATGGAAGAGGAACTTGCAATTATTGTTGATAACGGGGGCCGGGTTCTGGATGTCAGTGTTGAACATCCCGTATATGGCGAGATTAAAGCCAGCCTGATACTGGCTTCACGATATGATTTGGCCGAGTTTTTGCATAAATCGGCTAAGAGTGGTGCTATACCTTTGTCTGTTGTTACTGGTGGGGTACATTTGCATACAGTGGAAGCGCCCACAACCGATATTTTACATAAAATTGCCGCTGAGCTTAGGGCTCTGAGAATATTGCTTGAGTGACGTGGCAGCAAAGATAAAAGCAGGATGCTGAGGCTAAGAGAGCTGCGCGGCTGATACTTTAAACCTAACGAAGAAAGTTGTTCCTCTAGTGCTTGTTGTTATGTCGATAGTGGCCTGATGCCGGGCGGCAATGCTGTAGCATACCGGTAGTCCAAGCCCGGTGCCGGTTTCTTTGGTAGTCAGGAACGGTGTGCCTAGTTGTTTAAAAACACTGGGGGTAATTCCCGGGCCTTCATCGGTTACGGCCAGGACTACCGCGGTATTGGCAACATCATACCATGTCCGGATATAGACGATTCCGCCTGCCGGACTGGCTTCGAGCGCATTTCGCACCAGATTGAGCAGTAATTGCTGGATCTCTTTTTCATCAAGCGCAAGGTTCGGGATATCGCTTAACTCAAGACTAATCTCTTTGTGACCAGTAGTTGCATCTGCCTTCATTAACGGCAACACAGAGTGGATAATACTGTTAAGTTGAGTCGATTTTAAGTCAATCAGTTTGTTCTTAGCTAAGGTTAGAAACTCTGTAATTATGTTATTGGCTCTATCTAACTCATCAGTCATAATTGTAAAATACTCATAGTAGCCGGCTAAAGCCGGCTTTTTTGCTAGCAATTGGAGAAAACCTCGTACTGTTGTCATAGGATTTCTCACTTCATGGCCAATGCTTGCTGCCATCTGGCCGATAAGATTAAGCCTGTCCAGCCTGGCCAATTCAAGCTCTCTGTTGCGGCGTTCAGTAATATCATAAACAGACGTCAGCAGGCAATGTTGACCCATATGTTTGATAAGTTCAGCTGATAGTAAGCCAATCCGAATATCACCACTTTTAGTGATCAGTTCAAATTCAAAGTCATGAATGAACTTTTCCGTGTATGCCAGCCTAAGCAATCGTTCTCTTTCGCTTGGAAATCTCCATATCGCCCGTTCCATTCCTGGCTGAGCAATAATTTCCTGGCGACTGTAACCAGTATGCCTGATAAAACTTTCATTCACGTGAATAAAGTAACCCTCGGCAAGGTTATAAAGTGCCAGCGGTGTGGGGCTGAAAAAGGCCTGTTTTGATGTTGACTTCTGGCGATAAACCAATTCTTTATGAAGTGCTCTAGCTTCTCCTCTGGACGATAGTATATTTGTGAGGAGGTTGTTTTGAGTTGAATCTTCACTGGCAAGTAGTAGGTTTTGGGGGGAGTCAGACCCGTTAATAGCAGATGGACAGGATTTCAGTAAACATTCGACAAGTTCAGTGCGATGGATTTTCTCATGGATAAGTCGGTGGAAGTTAAAACAGGCCCATGCACCAAGTGGGGTAAGAATGAAAAGTGTCAAGAGAGTTGTATGAACTACCTGAATAGAACCTGTATAATAAAGGGAAATTCCGAGCTGGATACCGGTATAGATAAGTGCCATGAGAAATCCGATTTTTATCCACATATTGTGAGCATACTTGCTAAAGTTAGGTTTATATAAGCGTAACAGACTGCCAAAAGCTGAAAAAACATAAAGTGATATGATGTCGCCGATAATACCGTTGCCACCTAGATGCCAAAGGAACAGTGCCCCGATGCTGGCAGCTACAATTGCTGCAATCGGGCCACCAATATAACCGGACATTGTAAGAATAATATGCCGGAAATCGACAATTGAGCTATTTGTGATAAAAATACCTTCTCGCATGGCCAACACAGAACAAATACCCAAGATAACGCCCCAGACAAGGGGCGTGGAACTCTTGGGAAAAGTAAGCATGATACAACTGCCAAGAGATGATATTGCTAGAGTTACAAAAATATTCGATATAAATAGAACAGTTTGGTCCCAATGGTTCATTTGACAACACTCCCTGGTAATAAATAGAAATAATTATAATATTTGACAATATTTGAATTTTACCTGCTGTTTTTGTAATTATAATAAAGACTAAAGGGAAAATATTTCCAAAATAAAAGAAGCTGTCGGTTTATGTAAAATGTACCCTTTGTCAAGGACAATAAAAAAAAGACTATGCCGTTTTGAGAAGATGATTCCTGTATTGGCCAGGAGTCATCTTTTTTAAATCCCACTGATACCTATAGTGATTGTAATAAATCATATTATCTCTGTTTTCTTTTCTCCATTATATAGACAAATACCCTATAGGGTAGACTTTTTTTCATTGTCTACTCTATAGGGTACATTTTAATGTAACTGACAGCTTCTTTTATTTTAATAATTTCAAGGATGTGGATGATGGATGATGTTCCTTGCCGTTTCAAGTATCATTCCTAACGTTTAAATAGCTTGCCTGGCAAAAATGAGGCGAGCGCCAGTCCGGCGATTGGTAATACTGATAACGCAGTAAATACGCTGGGAACACCAAAATGGTCGGCAATATAGCCCAGAATCGTAGCGCCTACGCCACCAAGACCGATGCTAAAGCCAATAGTCAGGCCTGAAGCCATGCCGACATAGCCAGGCATCATTTCCTGGGCCAGCACTACCGTTGTGGCAAATGACGATATGAGGGCCAATCCGGTTAATGCGAGTATGAGCAATGTTGCAAAACCGCTAGTATATTGGAATAAACTGATTAATGGCAATGTGATGAGTATAGAGCCCATAATAACTGTCTTGCGGCCAAAGCGGTCGCTTAATGAGGCACCAACGTAGGTGCCGACGACCCCGGCGAACAGGAAAACGGCTAAGAGATAACTGGCATATACCGGACTACCTGATAAATAGTTGATGTAATACATCGGTATATAAGTAGTCAATCCGGTATGGATGCTAGATCTTATAAATACAAATCCTAAGAGTATTGCCAGCAGACTGTAGTTAAGTGGCTGGCCTTGCGCAGTAGTGGCGTGTGAAGCCGCGGCTGATTGGAGGGAGGGTTCTTGTGGGGAAAGCTCTCGCAGATTGCGATATAGCAGGAGCGACATAATTAAACCAGGAATGATAAAATAAAGGGTATTTGTTAACACACCCGGTGCGTTGAGGGCCAGTGACATAGCAATTGAACCAAGCGCCAATCCGAGGTTGCCTCCCACTGAGAATAGTCCCATGCTGCGACCTTTAGTTGCTGCGTTGCTAAGAAGATGAGCAGATTTAGATGCCTGCGGATGAAAACAGGCAATCCCGAGGCCGCCAATAACAACAGCTATCAGTAAGGTAGCGTAAGAAGGCATAAAGCCGGTGATGGCTAACCCGATTCCTGCGAGCAGTACGCTAGCCGGGATTAACCAGGGTAGTGAGACACGATCGGTAAGATAGCCAAACACTGGTTGTATCACTGAAGAGGTTAGATTCTGGACAAGAACAATGAGTCCGACTTGGGTATAGGTTAGGTTAAAGGCAGTTTTTAAAAACGGCAGCAGAACCGGTAGTGCGCCCTGGCCGAAATCGGTAATTAAATGCCCCAAAGTTAAAAGCGCCAGTGGTTTTGTCAATATTCGTTCCGTAGGTTGATCTTGCTGCATATAACTTCTCCTTTTGCATTGAAAATGGTTATTTACTAATAATAGGCTTATAAGGTAGAAATATCAAGCAGGATATGAGCTTGTTTTTTGCCTTATCTCGTCATATAAAGTAATTGCAGTGGTTTTTGCGCGATTTAAAAAACAGTTTGCCATTTTAATACAGGATAAGCTATAATATTGATGACAAGACATATGTAAAGACACGTGTAAAGACATGGAGGCGAGGTGAAAATATTGGGGATTATTAGCCGGCTGGAACAAATTCCTGTTAGCCGATTTCATTACAAACTGTTAGTTTTGACTGGATTAGGATGGCTGTTCGATGCTATGGATACTGGAATTATTGCCTTTGTATTACCGATTTTATCACAACAGTGGGGGTTATCTGCGACCCAGATGGGGTTTATCGGCAGTATTGGCCTCTTGGGACTGGCGGTTGGTGCTGTAGTGGCTGGTTCAGCAGCCGATAGGTTTGGACGGAAAGCGGTGTTCGCTGTTACGCTGGTGATTTATAGTATCGCAACCGGATTGTGCGGTTTGGCGTGGAATTACGAATCACTACTTGTGTTTAGGTTCTTAGTGGGTTTTGGTTTGGGTGGTGAATTGCCGGTGGCTGCAACGCTTATGGCTGAGTATTCACCACCAGCCAGTCGTGGGCGTTTCATTGTCCTACTTGAGAGCTTTTGGGCATTGGGCTGGCTGGCTGCAGCGCTTATCTCTTACCTTATTATTCCGCGCTTTGGTTGGCAGATGGCATTTTTTATTGGGGCATTACCTGCACTCTATGTATTTTTTATCAGAATGGGGGTACCGGAATCAATACGTTATCTTATCAATAAAGGCCGCCAGGCTGAGGCTGTGGAGATTGTTGCTAAAATAGAGCAGTCGGCTGGTATTCAGCCACCAATAACTCAGTTGACTGAAACTATAGATTCTGCAGTGCAGAATCCGGCAGGGCGGAAACTGGCGTTTAAAGAACTTTGGACAGATCAGTTCGCTAAGCGAACCATAATACTGTGGCTAATCTGGTTCGGCATTGTTTATTCATATTATGGGATTTTTACCTGGCTGCCATCGCTTATGGTCAAGCAGGGGCATTCGGTCATTAAAACCTTTGAATATGTCTTAATTATGACTTTGGCACAATTGCCGGGTTATTTTAGTGCGGCATATTTGATTGACCGCATCGGCCGGAGAGCAACCCTGGCGATGTATTTGGCGCTGAGTGCTGCAAGTGCTTATTTTTTCGGTCAAGGTGGCAGCGCTGAGATTGTGCTCGTCTGGGGTAGCCTTATGTCGTTCTTTAATCTTGGGGCCTGGGGTGTTGTCTACACCTATACCCCTGAGCTTTATCCAACAAGGATTCGGGCATTTGGCTCCGGTTGGGCAGCTGCAGTCGGCCGGTTTGGCGGGATATTGGCACCTACGGTTGTAGGATATCTCATCACCGGCCCGCAGGGATTCGCACAGGTATTTACAATGTTTACCGGTGTTATGCTGGTGGTTGCGGTGGCTGTCTGGTTATTTGGCGAAGAAACTAAGGGTAAAGCGTTGGATGAGATAAGCAGTTAACAGCTAAACTGGGATGGGTAGTGCCGTCCCAGTTTTTTTTGCCAGCCTAGGGCAAGGCGTGGTATAATTACACATAACTATTGTTGCTGGGAGGCG
>JAQSXM010000253.1 GCA_029256645.1 Sporomusa sp.
TTATGCCAATAAGCGCGGCAATGCTCATCAACATCATAATCAACAAACTCTACTATGACGCCGGCGTCAGCGTCCATCCCCCGCCTTGTTCCCGGGATATCAGCGTGGGCAGTAAATCTAATCGGCCATACCTCAACAGCGTGCACCGGCTGCCTTGGCCGGCAGGCAACATATAAGGCCTTAATCTCGAATTTTCCTCTGACAATAACCTTATCGTGTATGACATCAACACTGTTAATTTGCAGTCTTTTAACAAAAACGTCAACGATTTGCTCAATGCCAGGTTTGTGCCGTGGCACAACCACATGCACATCAATTGATTTTTGAACATCCTGTTCACCCAATACCTGCTGGACGACAAGAGACTTCGGGCCGGTGCTGATGCCGGCAGTACAATATTGCGGCCGATCCCATGGTTCTATATGTGTCATTGTTACCCTCCTTTCGCGTCTTATACCATATATATGCAAAAGGACGGAAGAAGACAACAGCAGTTTGCGGTAATAGCTATTTGTTCATGGTTTTTCCAGCCCCCGGAAACTGGGCGACTTAGTATAATCAATAATAAAATCAATAAAGGCCTGGGCAGCTTTTGACAGATATTTTCCTTTTTTCCAGGCAAGGCCGATCGTAATTGACAAAGGCTCAGCAAGCGGCACACCAACCAAATTTGGCTGGTTACGAATCACCATGTTCATTAAAAAAGAAATGCCGGCATTACTTGCGACCATTGCCTTAATTGTCTCAATCTGATTGGAGGAAAACACAATGCGGGGGGCAAAACCGTGGCGCGCACATTCTTCAAGAACTAGCTGGCGGTGATAGAATTCTTGTTTTAAAAGGATGAAGGGTTCTGCCTGCAATTGACTGAAATCAACCGACTTTGCAGCATGCAGGCGATGCTCAGGCGCCAGGCACAGCATGATCTCTTGCTGGGTAATAGGAACAGTATTGAGCACTGTTGAAGACTCAGGCAGAATAATCAGGCCCAAATCCAATTCTTCTTTTTCCAGCATTGACCGGGCCGCCAGTGAACCTTCTTCATACACCACTAGATCAAGATTAGGATAGGCGCTCTTAAACAGGTTAAAAATGTTAGGGAAAAGATAAGCACCAATCATCGGCGGTGCAGCAAATTTAATACTCCCCCTGTTCAGCTTGCGAAAATCGTCCATTTCATGGACGACTTGGCGGACATCAAACAAAATCTTTTTTATTCTAATCTGAAACGCTTGTCCCTCAGCAGTGATCGCAATCTTTTTCTGACTGCGATCAAACAAGAATACCCCAAGTTCTTCTTCCAGCTTCTGGATAGCGTTAGTAATCGATGGCTGGGCCACATGCAGCTCCTCAGCCGCCCTGGTAAAGTTCTGCAGCCTGCTAACAGCTTCAAAATATTCAAGTTGACGCAATTCCACGTATGATTCCTCCATTTTTAATAGTCACTACCTATTGTACCATAGAATATCGATATTTTAATTACTTATGTACCGGTGCTAAAGTATATATAGGGTATTATCAAAATCATCTAAAAACTAGGAGGGATTATTATTCGTGAACAGTAAAATTGCAAAAGCCCTGGCCACAGTGGCCGTAGGTGCAGCCATCTGGTTTTTCCCAATTCCACCGGGTCTTAAGCCGGAAGCCTGGCATCTGCTGGCTATTTTTGCCGCAACAATCTTTGGCTTTATTGTCCAGCCATTGCCAATCGGCGCTGTGGCACTCATCAGTGTGACGTTCACCGCACTTACCGGTGTACTCAAGCCGGCCGAAGCCATTAGCGGCTTCTCCAATACCACAATCTGGCTGATTGTTGCCGCATTTTTGTTTGCCAAAGGGTTTATCAAAACCGGCTTAGGCCGCCGCATTGCCTTTATGCTAATAAAAGCAATTGGCGACAGCACCTTAAAACTAGGTTATACCCTGGTGCTCAGCGACCTTATTATCAGTCCGGCCACCCCTTCCAACACGGCTCGCGCCGGTGGCATTCTTTTCCCGATTGTTCGCAGCCTCTGTACAGCCTTTGACTCAGAACCCGGCCCAACAGCCCGTAAAGTAGGCAGCTATCTCATGCAGACAGCCTACCAGGGTAATACGATTACCTCGGCCATGTTCCTGACCTCAATGGCCGGCAACCCCCTGATCGCTCTACTTGCCGCCAAAACACTGAACATCCAGCTAAGCTGGGGTCAATGGGCTTTAGCCTCTGTCGTCCCGGGTATTATTTCGCTGCTAGTAGTTCCGTACTTCCTGTACAAGTTCTACCCGCCCGAGATTAAGAAAACGCCAGAGGCTAAAGCCCTGGCAGCAAAAGAGCTTGAGAACATGGGGCCGATGGCCTGGGGCGAAAAAATTGTGGCAATGGTATTTGTGGGTGCCCTTATTCTCTGGAGTACCTCCCAGTATACCAAACTGGATGCTACTGTTGTCGCCCTGTTAGCCGTCGTTGTCATGCTGGTCACCCAAGTACTGGAATGGAAAGATGTCCTTGATGAAAAAGGCGCCTGGGATACACTGATCTGGATGGGTGCCCTTGTCGGTCTGGCTGATTATCTCTCAAAACTTGGTTTCATTCCCTGGTTTGCCAACACAATGGCAGCAAGCATTGTGGGTATCCCCTGGCTGCAGGCATTTATCGTCCTCACAATCGTTTATCTATATGCTCATTATGCTTTCGCGAGCCTTACTGCTCATATCACAGCCATGTACCCGGCTTTTATCGCGGTAGCCGTGGCTGCCGGCGCCCCGGCCTACCTGGTTGCCCTGTCACTGGCTTTTATGTCCAATCTGTGCATGTCACTGACCCACTATGCGGCCGGCCCGTCACCGATCTATTTCGGAGCAGGTTATGTCGACCAAAGCACCTGGTGGCGGCTTGGTTTCATAATATCTGTCATTAACTTGATTATTTGGGTTGGCTTAGGCTCTATCTGGTGGAAATTTCTCGGCCTTTGGTAATACTGAACACAGTTGAATTTTTTTGATATAGAGAGGAGTTACTATATGCGTACAATTCAGGCCCAGCAAATCACCGACGCAGTCGCGAAATTGGCAATTGACGCCAATTACTATCTATCTGAGGATGTTTTTAATGCATTGGTCGCAGGTAAAGATAAAGAAGAATCACCGCTTGGCAAGGAAATCTTTGACCAGATCATTAAAAATGCCTGTATTGCCAGAGATGAGGATAAGCCCATGTGTCAGGATACCGGGCTTGCCGTGGTCTTTGTTGAATTAGGCCAGGATGTCTGTATCGAAGGCGGCACCTTGGAGGCAACAATTAATGCCGGTGTCGCTAAAGGCTATACTGAAGGCTACTTACGCAAATCAGCCGTGGCCGAGCCGCTGTTTAACCGTAAAAATACCGGTGACAATACCCCGGCCATTATTCATGTGGAAAGCGTTCCGGGCGATCAGATTAAAATTGTTCTTGCGCCCAAAGGGGCCGGCAGTGAAAATAAGAGTGGCCTTAAAATGCTGATACCAGCCGATGGGTTGGCAGGAGTAAAGAAGTTTGTTGTTGAAACCATTGAAAATGCCGGTTCTAACCCCTGCCCACCGATTGTTGTTGGTGTAGGTATTGGCGGTACAATGGAGAAGGCAGCCTATCTTGCCAAAAAAGCCCTGATCCGTCCGTTGACTACGCGCAATACACACCCCGACTATGCCAAACTTGAAGGCGAATTATTAGAGCTGATTAATAAAACCGGTATTGGCCCCCAGGGCCTGGGTGGCCGCATCACAGCCCTTGCTGTTAATATTGAGTGGTATCCTACCCATATTGCCAGCCTGCCTGTAGCCGTAAACATCAACTGTCATGCCACCAGGCATGCTGAAGTAATACTATAAGGGGGGAAAAGACATGGCTGAACAAGTTCGAATCACTACACCACTTACCAATGAAACAATAAAAAACCTCAAAGCCGGGGATAGTGTGCTTATTACCGGTGTCATCTATGCGGCCCGCGATGCAGCCCACAAATGTATGGTTGAAGCCCTTGACAGGGGTGAAGAACTGCCGGTGGATTTTACCGGACAAATGGTTTACTATGTCGGCCCCTCGCCGGCTAAACCAGGTGAGCCGATCGGCTCAGCCGGCCCGACCACCAGTGGCCGGATGGATGCCTACGCACCGCGCCTGCTGGACAAAGGTCTAAAAGGGATGATTGGTAAAGGCTACCGCTCGGCTGCGGTTGTAGACAGCATGAAGCAGCATGGTGTTGTTTATCTTGTGACCACCGGCGGGGCCGCCGCCCTTATCGCCAAAACAATCAAGTCCTATGAAGTAGTGGCTTACGGCGATCTGGGGCCTGAAGCACTGGCCCGGATGGAGGTAGTGGATTTCCCGGCCATTGTAGCGATTGATAGTACCGGGAAAAACGTCTACCAGGAAGGGCAAAAGGCGTACCGGCAAGAGTAAAATTGCAGCAAATAATACGATCATCGAGGTGAATAATGCTTAATTTTGACGTACTCGTTATCGGCAGTGGCGGCTCGGGAATGCGGGCTGCCCTGGAAGCAGGCCGTCAACAAGGCCTCTCTGTCGGCCTGATGACAAAAATGTTCCCCACCCGCTCAGCCACCGGCTGTGCCCAGGGCGGCATTAACGGTTCTTTGCAGAATGCCGATCCTAATGATTCTCTTGAAAAACATATTTTTGATACCGTAAAAGGCAGCGACTATCTCGGCGACCAGGATGCCATTGAACACTTTATCAGCAGCATGCCTGCCGCCATTCGGGAATTGGATTACCTGGGCGTCCCCTTCTCCCGGGACGGCCAGGGCCGGATTGCCCAGCGCAACTTCGGTGGCGCTTCCTCACCCCGGACCTGTTTCTCAGCCGACGTAACCGGTCATGTTATTTTGCACACACTATATGAGCAGTGCCTGAAGCATGGCGTAAAAATGCTGGCAGAATGGTACCTGCTGCAAATTGTTACCGACCAGGGCAAACTATGCGGGGTTGTCGCTTATGATTTAAAAGGCGGCCAGATTGTTCCCATTGCGGCCAAAGCGATTATTGTCGCCACCGGCGGCGCCGGCCGCATGTACTGGCTCCGCACCACCAACCCGTTTACCTCGACCGGCGATGGTATTGCCGCTTGCTTTGATGCCGGCATCCCGGTCAAAGACCCTGAGTTTGTTCAGTTCCACCCTACCGGCCTCGCCGGCACCGGCATTCTGATGTCAGAAGCCTCCCGTGGTGAAGGCGGTTATCTGCTGAACAACCAAGGTGAACGCTTTATGGCCCGTTATGCGCCGGAAAAGATGGAGCTTGCTACCCGTGACCTTGTCTCCCAGGCCATTGAGACAGAGATTAAAGAGGGACGCGGCTTTGGTGAAGGGCTGAGCGCGTATGTTCAACTGGATCTGCGTCATTTGGGCCGGGATAAGATCCTGGAGCGTTTGCCCCAGATTCGCGATCTGGCAATCACCTTTGAACAGGTTGATCCGATTGAACAACCAATCCCGATCCGCCCCAGCTGCCATTATTCGATGGGCGGCATTGATGTCATTGACTACCGTACCTGTGCGACAGCTGTTGAGGGCATTTTTGCCGCCGGCGAGGCGGCCTGTATCTCAGTCCACGGCGCTAACCGCCTTGGCGGCAACTCGCTGGCCGACATTGTTGCTTTTGGCAAGTTTGCCGGTCAGGG
>JAQSXM010000254.1 GCA_029256645.1 Sporomusa sp.
GGCTTATCTAAGGGTAACAGCAAAAAGCTATGCCGGATTTATCGGTGAGCTTGCAGCGATTAACGACTGGCAAAGCAAGCAGGCGTCAAGTTTTACCAATAAATGGCTTGAATTCACCAAATACCGGAATATCCCGGTTGTTGCGGTCTTAGGGGCATCAGGTACTGATTACCAGATTTAACTAAGTATTCTTAAGAGAGGCGGCAAGACACGAGCTTGTTTAGAGGGCAAGCTCGTGTTTGCCGTCTTTTGATATTGTCGTATAGAAAGTATCTCTTGCTGCAATAGAAAAAACATTGACCAAACTTATTCAGACATGCTAATGTAATAAAGGATATTTGTTACATAGGAGTGATAAATTTAATGAAACGAAAGTTGCTATTAACACTATTTGTACTGCTAACCTTAGCATTAGTAGGCTGTGGAAAAACTGAAGCGCCGCAGACAGCTGGGCAGCTTAAGGCGCAGCAAGGTCCTTTGCGGGTCGGTCTTGTTCCCAACCAGGCGCCTGATAAAATAAAAGCCCAGTACGAACCATTTCGCGAGTATCTGCAAAAGACGCTGAACATGCCTGTAGAACTGTTTGTTGCCAGTGATTACGCCGGTGTAGTGGAAGCTATGGCTAATGATAAGCTGGATGTAGCCTATTTTGGTGGCTTAACCTATGTTCAGGCCAAGCAGCGGGCCAAGATTCATCCTATTGTAACCGAAGTGGATACAGAGACCGGGACTACAAAGTATTACAGCCTGATTATTGCCCCTGCGAATGGCAGTGTTGATGCTGTCAAAGACATTAAGGGCAAAACGTTTGCCTTTGGTGATATCAGCTCGACCTCAGGATCGTTATATCCCCGCTTTATGCTTGATAAGGCCGGGATTAAGGTGCCTGACGATTTGAAAAATGCGGTTTACACTGGTGGTCATGATGCGACTGCTCAGGCTGTACAAAATGCAACAGTGGATGCTGGCGGCATTGAAGGCCGAATTATGCAGAAGTTGATTGTCAAAGGAACTGTCGATGGTGCAAAAATAAAGGTTCTTGAAAAACACCTTGTCGAGGGATATCCCTGGGTAGTGCGTGATAGTCTGGATAAAGGGCTTGAAGAAAAGATCGTGCAGGCATTCCTGACAATAAAAGACCCAACGCTGCTAGATCTCATGCGGGCTAAAGCCTTTGCCCAGGTAACTGACGCTAATTACGCTGAGGCTGAACAGGAAGCCAAACGACTCGGTCTGGTAAATCCTAAAAAATAGTAATACGCTAGACAGGAGCCAAGCGCTCCTGTCTTTTGCCTAGCGGGGGAGTATATTGTGGAGATAATTGCAGCAGATAAACTGAAAAAACTATATGCCAATGGTCAGGGTATACAGTCATTATCCTTTAAGGCCGGTAAAGGCGAATTTATTGGTGTACTTGGGTTTAGCGGTGCCGGTAAAACCACACTTATGCGTTTGCTGTGCGGGGCGATATTTCCCACTGGCGGCTCGCTTCAGGTCATGGGACAGAATATGTTAGCGGTCACAAGACCGGAACTGGCCCGGTTGCGCCGCCAGATGACCACTGTTTACCAAAATTTTAATGTTGTACCCACTTTGAGCGTTGCTCAAAATGTCTATTTGGGAAAAATCGGTGATACTTCAATCTTCTCGACCCTAAAAAACTTGCTATGGCTGTCGCCGGCTGAGGCGGGAAAGATTGCCCGGTTGCTCAGCCTATTAGGGATTGAGGATAAATTTAATGAGCGGTGCCAGGAACTGTCTGGTGGACAGCAACAGCGTGTTGCCGTTGCCCGGGCACTTTATAGTGAGGCTGAACTCATATTAGCAGATGAACCCATCGCCTCTGTCGATCCCGCTACAGCCAGCTTAATATTAAATCTTTTTCTTGAAGTAAAAAATAACGGCAAAACGGTGATTATGAATTTGCACCAGATTACCAATGCTGTTCAGTACTGTACGCGACTCCTAGTCTTAGAAAAAGGACAGCTTGCTTATGATGGCCCGCCGCAGCTTTTTCTGGCATCTGCAGTTTATGCCAGGCTTAGCGGTGAAAAGGCAACCGGCGTGAAGGGAGAAGGGGTTTATGCGTAGTACAAAATTGCAATGGGAAAGCTATCTGATTACCCTGGTTCTCCTTGCAGCGGTTGTTGCAAGCGGCATTGATACCCGCTTTTCGCCTTCGACTTTTTTCGAGCCGTCCAGTCTGAAAGCAATGACACGTTTTACCGGCGGGTTGTGGCCACCGGAGGCAGAACCTAAATTTTTAGGAGCGATTGGGAAGCTTCTGCTAGAAACAGTAGAAATATCACTTGTTGCTACCGCTTTGGCCATTGTCCTGGCCCTGCCAATGTCGATAGCTGCCATGCGTCCAAGAGGTGAGGAGTTTTCCCGGCGGGTTCTCGGCTGGCCGGTATGGGGCTGCCGGTGGGCGGTCTACTATCTGTCCCGCGCAGTTTTGGCGCTATTTCGTGGTATTCCTGAACTGATGTGGGCCTTGCTTTTTGTGGTGGCCGTCGGTCTGGGGCCTTTTCCGGGTGTACTGGCTCTTACTGCGCACAGTGTGGGGATATTAGGAAAACTTTATGCCGAAATATTTGAATCAGTGGACCAGCGGTTAATAGAGATGACGCGGGTTACCGGTGCGAGTGAGCTGCAGGTATTGGCGTTTGTGCGTTTTCCGGTTACGCTGCCGGTCTTTTTATCCTATACACTGTTTCGCTGGGAGTGTAACATGCGCTCGGCAACCGTTCTCGGCTTTGTCGGGGCAGGGGGGATCGGAACTCAGCTGATGATTAGTATGAAGCTGTTTATGTATCAGGAAGTGGCTACCTTGGTGCTGGCTATATTTGTGTTGGTGATTGCTGTAGAATTAGTCGGCCAATATCTGCGTACTCATATCCTTGATCGTCCACAGGCAGGTGCTTGTGAGATCATTGAAGAGTAAAATTCATTGGCCTTTTACGATTTGTTCACAGGATCTTCACAATTTGCTGCTACAATTAGCTCAAAGGTATTCAGTAACAGTAACTGTGAGGAGGAAAATCGTAATGAATATGACCCATTATATGGAACTTCTGGCTGTAAATCAGCCCTGGAATCTCATTATCTATATGGTGATTCCGGTTGCCTTGGCTGAAGCCCTGGTAGCGACTGAGTTTTTTGTAGTGTTCAACAAAGGCAGAGCTGGTGGTGCACTGCGCACAATCAACAAATATATTGGAATTGTGCTTGGTTTCTACTTCCTTGGCATATTTCTTAACCTGATGATTACTGCCGTGCCGACAATGCCCTGGCGCGGTGCGGCTGATATCCTGGCCGTCGGCTCATATCTAAGCGGCGTTATCCCGCTTATGGGGATAGCCCTTTTGGAAATAGGCGTTATCGGCGGGGGGAAAACCGAGGACGAAAAGCTAAAGCTGCACTTTATACTGCTCACCGTATTCCTGGTAGTTGCCCATATTGCCATGGTATTTGGCATGGTTGATCCCTCGATCATGGGCTGGGATCCCAACGCAGCTCCGGCGCCAATGCAGCATAATATGCATCATCAGTAAAATAAAAATGCCTGATCCATTAGAGAATCTGGATCAGGCATTTTTCGTTTTCCTTTACATAATGCTACCTTCAGCACCCTGCTTATGGACACTTTCCAGCAAAGGCAGTAAAATGGCAACATAGACACGTGGGCTTGATGTAAAGGTGGGGAAACTTATGAAAGCAGTACCAGTTGAAGAAAAATTAATTCCTACTTCTTGTATCCATAATTGCAGTGGCCGCTGTTTTCTTCATGCTCATGTCAGGGATGGTATGCTGGTAAGGCTGTCACCTGGGGAGAAAGGGCAAGAAAACCCTGATTGCCCTCAGACGAAGGTCTGTCTGCGCGGGCTGGCTCAGCGGCACTGGTTAGATCATCCTGACCGGCTGCAGGTTCCCCTGAAACGGGTTGGGCCGCGTGGTGAAGGCAGATTTGCAAGGATTAGCTGGGAAGAGGCATTGTCTGTCATTGCGGCTGAAATGAGTCGGATTAAAACAACCTATGGCAATGCAGCCATCTATTTAAACTACGGTACCGGCGTTTACGGTCAAATTAGCGATGCCTATGTTACCGGCGATGGCTGGGGAGCACTGCCAAGATTCTTAAATATGTTCGGCGGGTATCTCCGGTATTACAATTCCTATAGTGCGGCCTGTTACAGTGTAGCTGCCCCATATACCTATGGAACTGTGGAAGGTCAATCGCCTGATGATTTGCCTAATGCTAAGCTTATCGTGCTCTTTGCCGACAATCCAGCCGAAACCAGGATGGGGGGAGCCAATACCCCTTATTATTTAAGCCTTGCTAAAGAGCGGGGAGCCAGGATCATTGTTGTTGATCCACGCCACAGCGATACGGCAGCAGGACTGGCTGACGAGTGGATTCCGGTAAAGCCTACGACCGATAATGCGCTGATTGCCGCTATTGCCTATGTACTCATTAATGAGAATCTGGTGGATCAGGCCTTTTTAGATAGATATTGTCTGGGGTTTGACGAAGCGCATATGCCGGCAGGCATTCCGGCCGGTAATTCCTTCAAAAGTTATATTATCGGGCTGAGTGAGGATAAAACGGCCAAAACACCGCTATGGGCGGAAGCCATTACCGGAGTACCTCAGGCGACGATTGTCCGCTTAGCCCGTGAAATTGCCCTGACCAAACCATGCGCCCTGATTCAGGGGCTTGGCTGGCAGCGGCATGCATACGGCGAACAGCCGGTACGGGCGTTGCCTGTTCTGGCAGCGATGACCGGCAATATCGGTATCCAAGGCGGTGGCCCCGGGCTGCGGCCGGGTGGACATACGCTGCCAATGGGCTGGATGCCTGCCGGCCTCAACCCGGTAACAGCCCAAATAGCCTGTTTTACCTGGACTGAGGCTATTATCAATGGCCGGAATATGACTGCCGCCCAGGGGGTACAAGGTGTAGACCGGTTACCGGCAGATATTAAGATGATCTGGAATTACGCCTCTAACACCTTAATTAACCAGCATTCTGACATTAATGCCACAGCTAAAATACTGGCTGATGAGAATAAATGCGAATTTATTGTAGTGCATGACCTGTTTATGACCCCCAGCGCTAAATTCGCCGATATTGTGCTGCCTGATGTCAGCCATTTTGAACGGGAGGATATTGTTACTTTCTCATCAGGTATCGCTTATGCTATTTATCACCAAAAGGTCAGGGAGCCTATGTTTGAATGCCGCAGTATTTATGATATCTGCAGCAGTCTGGCCAGCCGGTTAGGATTTGGCAGTGCCTATACTGAAAGGAAAACAGAACAAGACTGGCTACGCGAGTTTGTAGCAGTGGCGCAGCAGCATGATGATCAATTCCCGGCTTTTGAGGAATTCCGTAATAAGGGTATTTATAAGAAAATCCCCAAAAAGCCAATTATCGCCTATGAACAGCAAATTCGGGATTTGGCAGTAACCCCTTTTGCTACCCCTTCAGGGAAGATTGAGATTTTTTCTACTCAGCTGTGGAACCTGAAAACCCCGGAAGTACCTGCGATTCCCAAGTATCTGCCTGCCTGGGAAGGTCCGGAGGATTTGCTGTTAGAGCGTTACCCGCTGCAATGCATAGGCTATCATTC
>JAQSXM010000255.1 GCA_029256645.1 Sporomusa sp.
CGCTACTGATGTTTGCTGTTGTCAGTACTTTGGAGCCGGCGTCTAATCCGCCAATTACTAAAAGTGCACCCGTATCAGAATTAACGCAACCTACGCAAACCACACAGCCCGAACAACCCGTACAACCAATGCCTGCTGTTTCAATTAATCAATTACCTGCAGCACAGCCGCCGGCTGATCCAGTGGCAGCAGATGCCGCAGAGTTGGATATGGCGGCAGGTAATATGGCCATTCGCGACTTGTGGAGTGGCAGCATAATCAGTGGCTTTGGCTGGCAGCTCCATCCCCTGTACAAGGATTGGCGATATCACAACGGTCTTGATATCAGTGGTGGTGAAGGCCAAATAGTACCGGCCCTGTTAAGCGGGGAAGTAGTCGATATGTTTACCGATAAGCAGTATGGTTTAACAGTAGCCGTGAGAAGCGGCAATTACACCATATACTATGGATCCCTGGCCAGCATTACCGTAAACAAGAATAATATGGTCAGAGCAGGCCGCCCGATTGGCTCAATGGGAATCAGCACCAGTGAACCAGAACCCCATCTGCATCTGGCTCTTAAAAACGCTGAAGGCAAAAGCATTGACCCACGGGAGCTATTCCCGAATATCCCCTAATTAAATTTAACTTTCACAAAATTAATGACCTTTTAGTAAGGTCATTTTTTCTTTTCCCCCGCATATACATGTTAGCAAAGGGTTAAAAGGACGGGCGCGAGGGGGAAGAGACTAGATGAAAGAGTATATTCGCAAACGGGTGTTGGATATATGCAATCACATCATGGAAACAAAGCATACAGTACGTCAGACAGCAACGGTCTTTGGGGTAAGCAAAAGCACTGTTCACAAAGACATGATTGAACGTCTTCCTGAGGTTAACAAACGGCTGGCTGCCAAGGTGAAAAATATCCTTGAACTAAACAAGGCAGAGAGGCATATCCGCGGCGGTGAGGCTACCAGAAAGAAATACAAAGATGAAAAAGAGGATGAATAATAATACCTTTGCTTCTATTAATCATGGTGCTGTTATTCAAATAATCAACCTGTTGCCTTTAGAATTAGGCAATAGGTTGATTTGTTTAGGGGACAGTAAAGGACGCACATCCTGATCGTTCATGGATGCAAAAACAAAAACCGCTATTTGCCTTTCGGCAGCCAGCGGTTTTTGTTTTTGCATCTGTACAAAGTGCAAGTGCAGGTTTTGTATTTGCAGCGTAATATTCCCGGGCTACGCTGCCGGATTTCCTCCTACACCAATTCTCTTTGCCCACCAGGCAGTTACGACAGGTACCAGTACAGCCGTAACAATTACGCAGGTTGCCACCAGCACAGTTGCCGTAGGCGCAACAGACGCATACGAAGTATCGACAGCGGCGATGGCTGCCGGTACTGCTGCGGCGTTGCCGGCGGTTGAGGCGGCGGAAAGACCGGCAATGCCGTTGCCGCCGCTCAGCTTGTCGGCCAGCAACAAAACTGTGCCGCTAATTGCCACTACCGCAACCCCCATCAGAATGCCCAGCATACCGCCTTTGACGATATTGCCAAGATTTAAGCCGCATCCCAGTGCAAAAGCAAAGAAGGGAATCAGTACCGGTACTGCCCGGCTCAGATAGTCGCGCAGTTCCCTGTCAAGATTGCCTAAAATCATGCCGATAACCAAAGGCAAAATGGCGCCGACAAAGGTTTGCCAGGGAAAAGCGGCCAAACCGGCAATCCCGAGGGTAGCCATGGTAAAGAAAGGGCCTGATTCCAGACTCATTACCGAATAGGCGCCGACATCTTCTTTTTTGCCAAACTGTCCCATCAGCGCCATATATAACCCGCCATTGGTATCATTGATGGCAGCTACAATCGCCAAAACCGACAAACCGGCAAAGAAGCCCGCATCAACATAACCTGACGGCATCAGTTTTGACGCAATTATGGCCAATACAGCGCCTGTCAGGATTTTAGCCCCCAGCAAAACTCCGCCCTTGCGCAAGATATAAGGTGTAGACTTCAAGTCAATGGTTGAACCCATACACACATAAAAAACAGCTAAGATAGGCATGGCACCGGTCATCAGGGCACCGGTAAAAGAACCAAAGGTCTTTCCGAATTCCGGCAGCAGTGTGTTTAGCACAGCCCCCAGAAACAAGGGAATAATCATCATTCCGCCAGGGACTTTTTCAATAGATTGTTTAATTTTCATAACATTTGCTCCTTTATCTTTTATCTGAGTTACGGACTCCATTCGCCAGCCGGGCGGCAAATTCGATCGCGGCGTACATGCTGCTGCTGTCGGCAACGCCAGTACCGGCAATGTCAAAAGCAGTCCCATGATCCACCGAGGTACGCAGAAACGGTAACCCGACAGTCACATTAATGCCATTATCAAACCCTAAGAGTTTAATCGGAATATGCCCCTGATCATGGTACATGACCACAACAATATCAAATTCCTTGCGGCTTACAGCCCGGAAAAACACGGTATCCGGCGGAACCGGGCCGGTTGCGGCAATACCCTCCCGGCAGGCGGCCTCAACGGCCGGTGCAATTTCGTCAATGTCTTCCCGTCCAAACAAACCATTTTCACCGGCATGCGCGTTAAAGCCGGCGACAGCGATGCGCGGCTGCTCCAGACCCAGCAGCCGGAGTGTCCGGTCAGCCAGTTTAATGATGCGCAGCACCCGTTCTTTGGTAATCAGCTCTGCTGCCTGCCGCATTGAAACATGTGTAGTAACATGAATAACCCGCAGCGCATCACCGGCCAGCATCATGGCATAATCAGCGGTATTGCTTAATTGCGCCAGAATTTCAGTATGTCCGGGGAAATGATGCCCGCCTTTATGGAGCGCTTCTTTATTCAGGGGCGCCGTAACAATTGCCGCCACCTCATTGCGAAGCGCGGCCTGAACAGCCGCCTCAACATAGCGAAACGCAGCATCTCCCGCCCGGGCATCTACCTGCCCGAAAGGCAGGCCAGCCGGGATGTTGGCAAAATCCAATACATCAATAACACCGGGACGGTACACTCCGGCTGCAATGTCGCCGGCTTTCCTGATTGTCAGCTTGCTGTTTACGATACCGGCTGCCTGCTGCAGCCGCTGGTAATCGCCAAATACCAGCGGACGGCTGATTTGATAAACACTGTCGTCGGCTAATGCTTTCACAATAATTTCCGGGCCACAGCCTGCCGCATCCCCCATGGTGATGGCCAATAATGGACGTTGATCATTTATTGTCATTACATCACTTCCTCTGTTGTAATTTGCGCACGGCCTTCAATAAGTCGCCAGGCTTGCCGAAGGCTCCAGCTTTTGTAATAACCTTCAGGGTTTTCCCTTCCCTTGTTGTCATTGTGCCCAGCGGAATGGCGGTCGTTACCTCCTCCAGTATCCTGATGCCGGTTACGCCCAGCGCACGGCAGACCGCCACCGCCGTGTCGCCGCCGGTAAGAACAATTCCGGCAACCTCCTGCCTGCGAACAAGCTGGGCGCCAATCCAGCCCAGAATTGTTGCTGTAATTTCGCTGACCTCTACAGCGCTGAAGCCAAGTTTGGCCCCGGCTGCCTTCGTCTGTTCAACGGCCGCCGGCTGATACCCCGTGGCAATAACCAGGCATGTACCCTGGGCTAGTTTTTTACTAATGGATTCCAACAAAGGAAGCGCATTCTGCTCCTGCCAGGGCAGGTACTTGGCCACCTCAATTTCCACCAGCTCACAGCCGCCAGCCAAAAGCTCGGCAATCTGCCCTCTGGTGACTGAACTGACACTGCCGGCAATGACCAGAGCCGGCGTTTGTTCCCGGACATTGTCATTCCAGTTGAAAACCGCCGGCAGGCAATCCGCCAAACCGGCAGAACCGGCCCATAACACCCGGCTGGAAATTCCGGCCACCGCCCGGGCGGCCAGGTCAAAATGCTCATCTGCCCAGCCATCACAGGAAATTATACGGCACCCTGCCGCAAGGGCGCGGTGAACAAACTCACCGATGACTGCCGGACCGCCGGTAAGCTCGGCAATGCCAATATGAGCCACCTGTAAGCCTGCCTGGCGTTGCAACAACCCTGGCAGGCAGCTTTCGGTAACAGGGCATTTAGGGTCTCTGGCAATCTCGGTTGCTTCCACCGGAATGCCCTGCACCAGATGATTACCGCCAACAGTTGTCCTTCCTGTTTGCACAAAAGCAGGCATGACAAAAGCAAAATCATGAAGCCCCATATCGAGAATAGCCTTAATCTCAATACCCACATTGCCCCGTAACGTTGAGTCAAGCTTTTTATAATAGCGTGTAAAACCTGCCTGGTGCGCCTGACGCACTGCTGTCTGCACCCGGTCGTAAGCTGCCTGGCTGTCAATGGCCCGGCTGTTTGTATCCCAGATAATAATAGCTGCCTCCGAAGCCGGACCAGGCTCGGCTCCTTCCAGTAAAACCTCTGTACATAGACCGTGCCGGGAAAATTGAAGCCCGGTATCATTGGCCCCGGTTAAATCGTCGGCGATAACCGCCATTGCTTTACGCTGATTTTTCAAATCCCATGCCTCCTAAATCAATTCTGGATCAACTACTTGCTGCCGGTACCGCCTCTCAATTGCTTTAAGGCAATCCGCGACTGGTTTACCCGGTCTGTCGCCTCAGCACCGATCTGCAGCGCCAGTCGGACATACAGAATATCGATAACAACTAACTGAACAATCCGGGAAATCATTGCATCTGAGCGCATTTTTGTTTCTCGTGTGCAGCTGAGAAGGTAGTCGCCGGCAAGCCTGGTAATACTGGAATTCATATAACCGGTAAGCGCACAGGTATAACAGCCCTGTTCCCGGGCCAATTCCAGCGTCCGGATAATATCGGTGGTTTCCCCTGAGTGGCAGACGGCAAAGAAAACTTCCTGCGGCTGTGCAACCGTGGCCGCAATTGTCATCAAATGAGAGTCGGTATAGGCATTAATCTTTAAGCCCAGACGCATCAGCTTATGCATAACATCCTGGGCAACGACTCCTGATGCACCCAGGCCAATCACGTGAATAAAAGCCGCATGGCGCAGCCTGTGTGCAATCCTCTCCAGCGCTACCGGTGAAAGCTGCTGTTCAAGATCGGCAATCCCCTGAATCGAAGAATGAATTACCTTATGAATGATAGCATCCAGTCCATCCTGGCTGTCCACTTCTTCATAAATAGGACGCATATCATGTTCTTCCGTTTCCCGGGACAGGGCAATGCGAAACATAGAATAATTATCATAACCCAATAAGCGGTAAAACCGGATAATGGTGGCATCTCCCACCTGACATCGCTCCGCCAGCTTGTTAATGGGCAGCGTTAGGGCTTCACCGGCAGAAGCCTGTAAAAACTGCACAATCCTCTTCTGTGAGGAAGTGAGCCGGTTGCTGTGAAGACTAATCCGGGAAAAAAGATTCATGAATTAAAATCACCTCCTTGTCTGGAGATTTTCGTCATTAAAGTGATATAACGAAGAAGATAATCTCCGTTTAAATATTTGCTGTTTTTGTTATTTTTCCTCTTTTCTTTGCAAAAATTTATTTTGAGGAAGCAAGGGACAGGCCCCCTGATTTTTCTTTTGCTTGGCAAA
>JAQSXM010000256.1 GCA_029256645.1 Sporomusa sp.
CTGGCTATCGCTTCAGATGTTAAAGTATATGATGATGTGCCCCATTTTTGTTTAGATGATGCAGCAGATATGGCTGATTTTTTGGCTGCAAATGTTATTAATCAAAAATAGGTACTGTATAATTTTATGAACTTTATTTTAGTTTAGTAATGGTTGCGCATTATGCAAGAAGAGAATATCCTGGTAATGTTTTTTATTGGAAATAAATAATATAAATATTATAAATATTTGCAGGAATATAGAAGTGTACAGCGAATATATATTATAAAGAGTTCCGAGTTGCTATCGCCAGATAGGTGATGGTAAACGTGGGTGCGAGAAGGAATTTTCGTGCCAGCCATTGTGCAAAGGAAGTCCGTTAATACGGGCTTCCTTTGTTTATTTTCTAGTCTGTACATGTGGCTGATGTCCTGTGCCTACTATGTGATGAGTCCATTAGAAGCTAGAAAACCTAATATTTGCTTCCGATTTATTATTATCCTACAGGGAGGTAATAAACGTAAGGTACGATGAGCAATTATCGCGCCCGCCAATGCGCAAAGGAAGAGGTTCTAGAATGTTTTTTTAGTGCCTCTTTTTTTATGTTTAAGACCAAATTATTTAGGGAGGGATTTTCATGAATAAATTTATCCGTGTAAACATGACAACCAAGGAAGTCACAACAAGTGAGACCCCAGAGAAGTATGCAGGTATCGCAGGTCGCGCACTTACTTCAAACTTCGTCAACGATGAAGTTAAGCCTACATGCCATGCGCTGGGAAAAAACAACAAGCTGATTCTTGCCCCTGGTTTCCTAAGTGGTACTAATGCTGCTCAGTCCGGCCGGCTCTCAGTAGGTGCTAAGAGCCCACTGACTGGCACCATCAAGGAAAGTAACAGTGGTGGAACTTTCTCCCAGAAGATGGCTAAAATGGGTATTAAGGCTCTTGTTATTGAAGGACTGCCTGCAGAAGACCAATTCTATATACTTAAAATTGATATGAATGGTGTAACCATAGAGGATGCTCCGGCTGAAATCCTCGGCGGTTGTGGCAACTACGAAGCGATTAAAGTCTTAAATGAAAAATATGGTGCAAAAGTTGGTATCGCGCTGGCAGGGCCGGCTGGTGAATATTGTCTGCCTACCGCTAATATTTCTTTTAAAGATCCTGAAGGCAACATCCGTAGTGCTGGTCGTGGCGGTCTGGGTGCAGTGATGGGTTCAAAGAAGGTAAAAGCGCTTATCATTGATGACACCGGCGCCCCTGGTGTTACCCTCGCAAAACCAGAGGAATTCAAGGCAGCGGCTAGAGCGTTTGCCAAGGCTTTGACTACCCATCCGGTTACCGGTCAGGCATTGCCAGCGTATGGTACAGACGTGTTGGTTAACATCATCAATGAAGCTGGTGGTTTGCCTGCTAAGAATTTCACTGCTGGCCGCATCGACTGGAATGACAAAATCTCCGGTGAAACTTTGAATGCTACGATTAGTGAGCGTGGCGGCGAAGGCAAAGTCTCCCACGGTTGCCATACTGGCTGTATCATTCGTTGTTCACAGTGGTATCCGGATAAGAACGGCAAATACATCACGAGTGGTTTTGAGTATGAAACCATCTGGGCCCTTGGCGCTGACGCCGGTATTCAGGATCTGGATGACATCGCGTATATTGACCGTGCTATGGACGATGTTGGCGTAGATGCTATCGACGTTTCTGTTGCTATAGCGACCGCTATCGAAGGCGGCTTGCTTCCTTGGGGCGATGGCAAGGCTGCTTTGGACGCTGTTAAACAAATCGCCACTCCTACCCCGCTTGGCCGGATAATTGGTGGCGGTACAGCGATTGTCGGTAAGGTCTGCGGTCTATTCCGTACTCCTGTTGTTAAAGATCAGGCTATCCCGGCGTATGATCCGCGTTCCATTAAAGGTATCGGTCTGACCTATGCCACTACGCCTATGGGAGCCGACCATACGTCTGGTTACTGTATTGCCACAAACATCCTAAAAGTTGGCGGTTATGTAGATCCGCTTAAGAAGGAAGGTCAAATAGAGCTTTCCCGTAACCTGCAAATTGCCACTGCTGCTGTTGATAGTACTGGCATGTGTCTCTTCATTGCCTTCGCTATCCTGGATATTCCTGAAGGATTCAATGCGCTGGTCGATATGATCAATGCCCGCTATGGTTTGTCGCTGACAGCTGACGACGTAACTGATCTCGGAAAATCGATTCTTAAAGCAGAGCGAGCCTTTAATGCAGCAGCTGGCTTTACTAACGCTCACGACCGTTTACCTGAATTCTTTGAATATGAGCCATGCCCGCCGCATAATGCTGTTTGGGACTTCACGCCTGAAGAAATCGACGAAGTCTACAATTTTTAGCCAATTTAAAAAAGCCGGGCTTAAGCCCGGCTTTTAACTAATACTAAGATGACCATTTTCGATAAGTTGGCATTGGCACCGCTTCATTTAAAATAATTTTAGGGGGATTTGTATGGTCGTGGAAGTGCGTTTATATGCTACATTGAGGCGTTATGCGCCATCAAGTCCGTATGGAGTAATAACAGCAGATGTGCCTGCTGGAAGTTCAGTACTTGATTTAGTGAAAAAAATTGAAATTGATCCGACCGAGATTCACTTGATTATGGTAAATGGTATAGGGTGTGAGTTTGAACAGATTGTAAGCAATGGTGACCGGGTTGGCTTGTTCCCGCCTGTAGGTGGGGGTTAGTCGTGCGGTGGTACTGCACGTTGATTGCGATTCTATAGCATAAAGTGAATGGCTAATAAGAAAGGAGTGGCCTGTATGACGATTGTAGCTTTGCCCATGATGGACCCTGTTTACGTGGAATGGGAAGAATTTATAAATACAGGTAATCCCTATAAGTGCAAAGTTCGTCAGCCGATTGCTGAGTCGTGGGACAGGTGTTATCATGTGGGGATAGATCCTTATGATGATAAAATTCACCATAGGTTGGATGATTTGAACCTGCATAAGCTTTTGAAAGAAAAAGCAAAGCTTATTGAGATAGCAAAACCCTTTATGTCTAAGCTTCATAAATTTTTTAAAGGATCTGGCTTTATCGTTGTATTAGCTGACGAAAATGGCTGCGTTCTTGAAATGTTGTGCGACGAAGATATTCGCCAGAATCCGATGACTAGATACTTTTATCCTGGCGTTAGCTGGCGGGAAGAAGCGGTCGGGACTAATGCTATTGGTACAGTGATCAAACTGGGAAAATCACTACAGGTATCGGGTGCGGAGCATTATTGTAAAGAAATTCATTCTTTTTCCTGCTCGGCAGCGTCTATCTTTGATTCTAATGGACGGATTATTGGTGTTCTAGATATATCCTACGCGTCCCATGCGTCTCATTTGCATACATTGGGAATTGTGGTAGTTATTGCTGAAGCTATCACTGCCCAGTTAGGTATTTACCAAAAAAATTGTGAATTGGCTTTGATTAACAAAAAGATGACCAATTTTTTTAATACCGTTTCCGATGGCGTGCTTATAGTTGATAACAATGAGGTTGTAATAGAAATAAACCCTGCAGGCAAGGCTATGCTCGGAAAGTCGGAGCAACACGTTTTGGGAATAGAACTTAAGCGACTATTTGACAGTAGATCCGGGGAGATTCTAACTACTAGTAAAAGTTATCAGGATGTAGAAATAATAGTAGATTCCCACGGGAGCAGATGCCCTTGTGTGGCTTCTCGTAATCCTATAATTAATGAGCAAGACGTAATAACTGGTGGCATCATTTTTCTCAAACCTATCAAACAAGTAAAAACTATGGTAAATCGTTTTATTGACAACTCAGCAACTTTTCAGTTCAGCGATATTATTGGAAAAAGTATTCAAATCTGCGAAGCTATACATGTTGGAACCCGGGCTGCGGCCACTACCTCAACTGTTCTAATCAATGGTGAAAGTGGCACAGGTAAAGAAATATTTGCTCAGGCTATTCACAACCGGAGTGCCAATCATAATGGCCCATTTGTGGCTGTCAATTGCGGTGCGATCCCACGGGAGCTGATTGGCAGTGAGCTATTTGGTTATGATGAAGGGGCTTTTACAGGGGCAAAACGAGGCGGTAAGCTGGGGAAGTTTGAAATAGCTTCTGGCGGAACTCTTTTTTTGGATGAAATTGGTGACATGCCTCTCGAACAGCAGACAGCCCTACTTAGAGTGATACAAGAAAGAAAAGTGACGCGTATTGGTAGCGATAAGATAATTCCGATTACCATTCGCTTGATTTGTGCTACAAACAAGAATCTGCTGGAAGAAGTAGAAAAAGGAACCTTTCGGCTTGATCTATATTATAGATTGAATGTTTTATCGATCATGATTCCTCCGTTGCGAGATCGCCGTGAAGATATACAACCGCTTTTTGAACATTTTTTAGGAAAGTTAAGCCGCGAACAGGGGCGTGAATTTTCTGCGGAATCTGAAGTCATTGATTATTTAAATGGATATCACTGGCCCGGTAACGTCCGGGAGCTGCAAAATGTGGTCGAACACGCGGCATGTTTAGCTGAAAATGGGGTTATTACTGTGGGGCATTTACCTGAAGTGCTTTATGTACCAGCTTCGCTTATGGAACTGGCAACAATCCAAGCAGATGAGACTGTTTTTAACCGGAAGCAGAGGCAAAAGATAGCGGGATTTACAGAGAGAACTAAGATAATTAATAAGCTCAATGCATTTGCTGGAAATGTTAGTCGAGTAGCTAAGGAATTAGGGATATCCCGCAACACTCTATATAATAAGATGCGACTGTATTCGATTAAAAACTAGTTAAAGCAATTTTTCCAGGCTCTTTTAATGAGGTAGGTGAATAGACTGGTAATTGACCTAAAGTAAGTGTTATCTTGGAGTGTGTAAAATGTGTAATTTTATTGCGCAATGTAAATAGTCCAAGGTAACACTTATGGAGCAGTAGAATAGCATCTGTATAGTACATTGAGTTATTATCAGTCAAAAAATAGGGGTGAGTACCTGGTTTGACAGCAATAGACTGTTTATTTTGAATTCTTTCATGGTTGGCATAATACTTGCAATAAATAGGGTTGTGAGGATTAAACAGCAAAACTTTAATGCGTTGTATATAGTTATCATTTGATAGTAAAAGGGGTTGGGGTATATTCATCATAGCATGAAAATAAACCAACCTGATTTATATTTTCAGTGATTTGGCGTAATAGTTCGTAAATGGGTTATTATTAATGCAGTGGTAACCTAAGAGAAACGCGCAATATACATAAACTGTAAAACAAACTATACCTATTTATTATCATGTAGTAAAATAGAACATGTATATATATGAATGGGTAGAAAGATGAATATGGTCGAATCATCTAAGGAGGAATATAAATGCCAGAACAAGATCGGAGAACCATTGAGGTACGCGGGTTTCTGCATTTGTATAAAGTTTTTAAGGAGAAAAACTGGCCTAGCCCATTAGTCATTGAGCTTGAGGGGCCTACTACAGGCACTCTGCTGGCTGAGAAACTAGAGATCTGCCTTGATGAAATTGAAATAATTTTTGTAAATGGTTTCGCACAGTCTTTAGATTATCCTATTCAG
>JAQSXM010000257.1 GCA_029256645.1 Sporomusa sp.
TAGGGCAATCCATGGATCAGTAAGTCCAAACATGTGTAATCACCTCCTGTAAAAAAAGTAAACTCCCGCCCCTTATTAAATAAGGGACGGGAGTTCTATTCCCGCGATACCACCCTTGTAGAGCCGTTAAGCTGACGCTAATCGACTCCTCCTCTGCAGAGTACGGGTAAACACTGGTTTACCGATACTCCCTTCCTGATAACGGCGGAAGTTCCGACCACACCTACCAAATTCAGAAACTAACTATATAGTTAGCTGAACGCTTCAGCTAGCAACTCCGAGGTGTACTTCACGATTCAACCCCAGGCCGGGCTCACACCTGCCGCCGGCTCTCTGCGCTGCAATTGAATGCTACTTCTCCTCTTCACGGTCTTTAGGATAGTTATATTTAATTGTAATTGTTTGTTGTGTCTTTTGTATTTTTAAAACATCCTTGTTACTTTGAGTTTA
This sequence comes from Sporomusa sp., assembly GCA_029256645.1. The sequence continues at coordinate 451 of JAQSXM010000257.1, forward strand.
ATATAACAGTACACCTGTCTTTTGTCAAGCTTATTTTCCTAGAGAATCCCATTTTTATAGGCACCTATCTTCTGTTCATGTTGCCTGACCGCTCTGCCGATTCTTCAATACCCAGAAAGTAATCTAAGCTGTATTTGCCAGGCCCAATAAAGGCCGCGCCGAAAAAACTTAAACCATCTTCTAAAGATTGCGAGGCTTTCTGCAACCCCTTACCATCTATCATCTGGCTCGTAAATGCAACCATCATATTGCTAAATAGCAGGAAACAAGCCGGACGATAAAATAGACCAATTGCAAACAATAGACCGCCGCCAAACTCGGCGAAACTAGCCATAAAGCCCCAGAAACCAGGCGCAAACTCAATGCCGAAAGTACCCATAGCCCCGCCAAGACCAGACCATTTTTCAGGGCCGCCGATAATTTTAGGCCAACCATGCCACATAAACATACCACCTAAACCCAGACGGAAAAGAAGGATAGCCATATCTCGATACCTGGAAAGCATCTGTGCAAATGACCGCAAAAATTGTTTCATCAAATCACTTCTCCTTTAGTTTCTGACCCTACTATAAAGTGTACCTCGTTCTTACCAAAAATATATTAACATGAACCCATTCCCTAAAGCTACCAAAAAGTTGACAGGCTTCTGAGACGATAATATACTTAAATTTGTAAATGTTCTAATAATAGGGGGGTAGCTATGAAAACAGTATTTCTTAACGCAGCTAAACTTAACTTTGACAACAAATTGGATTTCTCTCAATTAGCCAAACTCACTACAGTCACAAAATATGATGCCAGCAGCGACAAAGAAATTCTAGACAGGGTGAAAGATCAAAACATTATTATTACTAAGGAGTTACCGGTAGGCAAAAAGTTGATTGCTCAGTTCCCTCCTTCTGTTAAGCTCATATGTGAAGCCGGAACTGGCTATAACAACATTGATATCGCCGCTGCCAAAGAAAAGAACATTACGGTTTGCAATGTTCCCGGCTACAGTACTGAGGCAGTTGCTCAGTTAGCAATCACTTTTATATTAAGTCTCAGTGCTTCGTTAACCAAACAACAGATTATGCTCAAACAGAAAAATCACGACAACTTTACCAAACACCTTACGGTACCCCATGTCGAGATTCAGAATAAAACACTTGGTATTATTGGTTCAGGCAGTATTGGGCAGCAAGTCATAAAAATTGCCCTGGCACTGGGGATGAATATCCTCGTATTCAACAGAACGACAAAAGCATGGAACGATCCAAGAATACAATCTGTTTCACTCAAAGAATTAATTACCCGGAGTGATTTTGTATCCCTTCATTGCCCCCTTACCACTGATACAAAGCATCTAATAAATAAAGATAATTTAAACATGATGAAACCGTCCGCGTTTATTATAAATACCTCAAGAGGGGCTCTTATCAAAGAAAAAGATTTGATCGAGGCGTTACAGGCAGGAATCATCGCTGGTGCTGCCCTGGACGTTCAGGACCCTGAACCGCCGGAACTGGATAACCCCTTATTTGCGATGGATAACGTAATCCTCACCCCACATATCGGGTGGAAACCGCTAGAAGCCAGACAGCGGCTTATCAATATGATGGCCGACAATATCGAAGCCTTTCTCCAGGAAAAACCAATTAATGTTGTTAGTTAATAGGTGCACGGGGTTGGTCTAAGGCAAATTAGGCTGGCCCCCAGTTATAAATATCTAAATATTCTAATTATTAATGCCGGGCAAAAAAGCCAACTGCCTATCCCCGGTTTTCTGCAGACAAAAATGCAATTCTAGGTTACAATATATTTAATGGAAATGATTACCATCTCTGTCACTTTGGTCTTACTGTTAATGAGGGAGGCAATGATGACAAAAATAAGTAACGTGAAATTACAAAACCTGATTGATGCGCCTTTTTTACAAGAATTTCAGGACAATTTCGCCTTAAGTGTAGGCGTGGCCAGTTTGATAGAGGATAATCAAGGACAAGCTATAACTTGTCCCAGCTGCTTTTCCACGTTTTGTAAAGAAATTATCCGAAGTAGCCCGCTTGGACTAAAGCGTTGTTTGGCTGACGACATGCGCGGAGCAGATATGGCACTGCAAACTGCCAAGCCTGCAGTATACCAATGCCATGCAGGCTTAATTGATTTCGCAGCCCCTATCATCCTTAACGGCCAAGTACTTGGCACAATATTTGGCGGCCAGGTTTTAACTAAAGCACCAAGTGAGGCTTCTTGTCATAAAGTAGCAAGCGAATTGGGTGTTGATGTAAACAAATATATAGCTGCCATAAAAGAAATCCCTGTAGTGGCCACAGAAAAAGTCCATGCTGCTGCGAAAGTCCTTTTTTCGGTTGCTAACACTTTATCAAAAAACGCCTACCAAACATTGAAGCTGAAAGAGAATAACCGCGAAATAGTTTTGTCCTATAACCGGCTTGAGAATATATTTAACACCATGTCAGATGGAGTTTTAATTATTGATAATAATGGCATTGTCAAACAAGTTAATGTGATTGCGGAAGAGATCTTTGACAGACCTGGCTGTGAGCTTCTAAATAAGTCGGTGAAAGAACTTATGGGCAGCGAGACTCCGTTTATAGAGAATATTTATAAACAACAGGCTGCTTACACTGATTTTGAGATTTTTATTGATGCCAGCTTAGGCCGTTTACACTGTCTGTCCTCCGGCAGACCTATCGTCGATGATGAGGGTGAGCTATCAGGTGGTGTTATCATCCTCCGCCCCATGAAAATAGTTCATAATCTGGTTAACCGCCTAAGTGGCGCCCAGGCGACCTTCCGGTTTGGTAATATTATCGGCCAGTGCCCTGCGATACAAAAAACGGTTCAACTGGCCACTCAGGCTGCTGCAGGGGTATCCAACGTACTCATAGAGGGAGAAAGCGGTACTGGAAAAGAGGTTTTTGCGCAAGCAATCCACAATCAGAGTTCACGACGCAAAGGACCTTTTGTCGCAGTCAACTGCGGCGCAATCCCCAGAGAGCTGATGATAAGTGAGCTGTTTGGTTATACAGAAGGGGCTTTTACCGGAGCCCGCCGCGGGGGAAGACCCGGGAAATTTGAGTTTGCTTCCGGGGGGACGATTTTTCTTGATGAAATTGGCGACACGCCGCTCGAACTGCAGGTAGCTTTACTTCGGGTAATCCAGGAACGAAAGATTACACGTATGGGTGACAATAAAGTCATTCCCGTTGATTTAAGAATTATCTGCGCCACCAACAAAAACCTGGCCCACGAAGTTGATAAAGGTAACTTTCGTCAAGACCTGTATTACCGGTTAAATGTTATCTCCCTGAAGATTCCGCCGCTACGCGAACGTCAGGAAGATATCCCTGTAATATTCAGATACATGCTCAATACTATGGGCCGCGAATGGGGCAAAACCATAAGAAAAGTTGATCCTGCGGTAATTACGCTTCTGCAACAATATCAGTGGCCAGGAAACATTCGGGAATTACAGAATATTGTGGAAAGGGTTATTAGTATCGCCGAAGAGGATACAATTAAGCCCGAGCATTTACCTGAACATATTATAACTCCTGCAGGATTACCGGTCACTTCTCTAACTTCACTGTCAAGAAATGATGCTATCTGCGCGCGGGAAATGATTAAGCAAAATCTAAATGAAAAAGAGCGCCAGCAGATCGTCGATTTCTTGCTCAATGCAAGTGGCAATATCAGTCATGCCGCTAAACAAATGGGGATTGCCCGCAGTACTCTGTATCGAAAAATGCGCCAATATAATTTATCTAACTGAAAACAGCCGCCACAATAAACTTTCAGGCTAAAGTGCTTTGCATCGATTAGCACCTCACTTTGGTGTACCTGAATTGCCTTAATGCAAAACTAATAGGCCAAGGATGAAGTTTCCTGTTAACTTACATCCTTGGCCTTATTTTAGTCTACCAGAATTTATAATAAACTCTGTTGACATAAGAACGACTAAGACTTCTGCCGGCGTCCTGAGGGACTTGGCACAAGCCAAGTCTTTTCTTATCTTAAAACGGTTTTACAATAACCTTGATATTTTGTTCTTTGCGATTTACTAACTCCTCAAAACCCTTCTCGACAATGTCGTCAAGGCTTATCTTACCGGTAATCAACGGCTCAACGTCAATCCTGCCATCAGACACAAGCTGAATCGCCGGCGCAAACTCACCGTAATAGGCCAAAGAGCCCACAACTTCTTTTTCTGTAAAAGACAAAGCGTTGAAATTCAACGCAGAGGCTTTTTCAAAGATACCCACAATAACCACCTTACCTGCTGAACGGGCCAGTTCTATGGCAATAGGGGCCGTTTTATCGCTGCCCACACACTCAAATACTACATCTGCGCCCCCGTTGGTAAGTTCCCTCACCTTGGCAATCACATCGACCTCTGTAGGGTCTAAAACAGCTGTGGCACCTGCCTTTAAGGCGTATTCCTTCCTTGCCTTGGCGACCTCTACCGTATATACCTTACTGGCCCCGGCCGCCCTTGCGCACATGAGGGTAGCAAGACCGATTGTCCCCGCCCCCATAATTACTGCAGTATCCCCCTGAACCAGAGGCGCACGCCGTACGGCATGCATCCCTACCGCCAACGGCTCAATGAGTGCAGCAACCTCATAGGACATGTCATCTGGAATCTTGTATATTGTGTAGGCCGGTACATTTACATACTCTGCAAAAGCCCCGTCAGTCATTAACCCGGTGAAGGCCAGTTTCTCACACAGACTGTAGCGCTTCTCCTGGCAGCGCGGGCATTCCCAGCACACCTGACAGGCGTCAGGCGCAACCCGGTCGCCAATTGTTACGTTTGTTACCCCAGGTCCAATCTCTACTACATCGCCGGAAAACTCATGACCGAGAATGATAGGGGCCGTACTGCCGGTTAGGGCATGTGGCTTATCTACAGGAATAAAAATTGGACCGGCCAGGTATTCATGTAGGTCTGAGCCACAAATTCCACACCACTGTACCTTTACCTTGACCCAGCCTGCTTTCGGGCTCGGCGGCTCAGGAACATCCATAACCCGCACGTCTTTTTTACCATACCATACCGCTGCTTTCATTCAAACTCCCCCTTATAATAAAGGATTCTACATCCTCA